>JAZNDC010000001.1:0-36272 GCA_045587885.1 Candidatus Nanosyncoccus sp.
GAGTTTGAAATCTCCGCAGCCGGCTCAGGCAAATCAAAATTCTCTTTTAAAAGGCGGACCGGTTGGTTCGCCTTTTTCCAAACTAGATAGGCAAATCCAGCCGCGTCTATCTAGTCAAATTGCCCCTGCGGCAGGGGAGAAGGAGGGTCACTATGACAGGACTCTTCTCTAAACTTGACACGCTTGCCCGCAGACGGGCAAGCAAAGAAATCGCCGACTTTTTGAGAGAGTTGGCGAAGGTGGGAGTGGTCACACCACTCTACGCCAGCTGGTGGCATTGGCGCCGTACTCCCCGGCTATAGAGGAGAAAACCACCACCCCAACCGAGGTCTTAAGATCAATCGGCTGGGATGGCCGTAGGGTGTTCTACGAGTATTGTGGTGAGCAGTACTCGTCATATTTCAGAGACACGGATTATGTTTCTGATCGAGACGAACACCCGGAAATTATATTTCATCTCTTCGATGAATTCATCGAAGAGATGAAAAGTTCCGGAGAATATTATGTCCCCGGAACAACATGTCCCATGTGGGCAATACCCACCGAAGAAGGGTATTGCCAAATATGGGAGGGTTTCTCCATCTCTAGCGATGCTATTGCTAGAGAGGTAGGAGAAATCTGCCACTCCTGGTTTCTTCAGGAGAAAAAGGTGCTAATATACAAGGAGCTATGTTGGCACCTGGGAAGAGTCATGGCTACTCTTCCAGAAGAAAACAATATTACCATTTATAGGGGAAGAAACCCTATAATAAATGGTAATATTGTTTGCACAAACGAGGGGCTCTTCGAAATCGACAACATTGAAGAGCCCCTCGAAAAAGAGTACAGCGACTGGGGAGCGCTGTACTCATATAACTTTGAAAAAAACGAGGCGGGGCAATGGTTTTTTGTCCCGTCTTGTATGCGCAACATCAGCGCATTTGCCCCGGAAGAACAGTTAACTGATGCGCTAAAGTTTTATGAAGCGCATCAGTTTGACAAAATCTCCTCAAACCTCAGAAAGAGGATTGAGAGAGAAAAAGAATTGGCGGCAAGAATTGCCGCCGAACGCCTGGCAGATAACCAGGCGTTGTCTGAATTCATAAAGAATTCAGACGAAATTCTTATCCCGGTGGTCTTCCATTGGCCATCGGGATGCTGGGAGGAGGATGGCGAGAACGCAATCCTCCGCCAACCCGTAGACGGCGATTCGTCGTCGTATACGGAAATCGGCGTATATCACGCCGATAACCCGGACTGCCAGTATCTATATGGCATTCGGGAAAAGGGGTGGCGTGGGCGTGCCAAAAATGGCATGCTCATAAACATCCCAGTAGCGAGACGCAGCATGCATAACGGTGTGCTGCATCTCGAAGTCCCCAGTCATGTTATGGGGGCGATTATCGGAATTGGTATAATATTTCTGCCACCAAAAGATACCTTTCTAAGAAAGGTGTAATCGGATTGAAAGATATCCGGTTGCACCCCAAGAAGTAAAAATTACCGCAGTTTACGAATCTGCGGAATATAAATTAAAATCGTAAAACTCCCACTCACCAATAGTGGTGGTGGGCGGCAACCCCACGGGGTTTAAACCCCGAGAGGGGAAAGGCTGCCCACTGCCAAGTGTGGGAGAAAGGAGGTGCCTATGAGCACCAGTATGGAATACAAAAAAAATCTATCAAGAGCAGCGGAGCTCTTGATAGAGCGAGCACTACAGGCGGATGCCTGCGGTGTACATGAGCTAGAAATAGCTCATGTAAAAAAAGCCGGTAGATTGGGCGAATATGCCCAAATCTACAAGGCTAGGATCTTGTTCCTGGACGAACCGGGAACAAGATCCTATCTTGAAAAAAATAGAATCGGAGTCTATGGGGGACCCCTCATAGACTTCGAATTTGATAGGATTGAGAGCGAGCTAAGCTCCTCTCAATCTATAAACCCTGAAGACCTAGCGGTCGTATTGGAGACCCTAGGCTTCAAGGTTAAAAAAGAAGGAGGAATAATTATCAGTTTCTCTTGGTAATTTTTCTCCTTCATATGGCACCGCCCATATTAAAAACCGGCATGCTCAACGCGCAGATAAACCCTGTGTGACACTGCGCTATATAAATTAAAAATCACTCTGCTTCAAAGCCCTCGGTATCGCCGGGGGCTTTTTCATGTCAAAAATACCCAAAAACCCCACTTTGTCGACACTACTTCGACAAAATATACCACAATTCACCCCTGTAAAATCACAAACCGCCACACCAACATTGACAAAACGCCTATGTTTTGGTATAATAGCAGCAACAATCAAACAAGATTGGGTAGGAAATTAACAAAGGGGGAAAGGAGGCAATCCTTAAATAGTTAATCAGTACATTTATTGATATGCATTTATAAACCTGATAACCTAGGGTGGGCACATCCAGGGTGGGTGTCTAGCTTGCAGAAGCGGGCAGAGCAAGAGTCGCCGATATCGGCGGCTTTTTGCTTGGGGAATTATGTACTATACTATGCTGCAGAATCGTCGCCGGTCTTGGTCGTGTTGGCGGCTATTTTGCCTATCTTCTTTAAGCGAGTTCGTGGCTGGCGTATCTCTACTAGTCGCCGCAAAGACATATCAAATCCCTCAACTATCTTTTTAAACCCATCACTGGTGCCATATTTGGCTTGATTAAACCAATTTGTATTGTGGTTTAGAGATGCTTCACTGCCCATCCTAGAGGCCCGCAGAGAATTACCAATCGCGAGTAGCCTAGCAATCTTGCCAGATGGAGTGTCCGCACGGTCTCCAATCGCGGCCAAATCTACCGATATGGTCCCAACTTGGTTTACGGGGTCACGTCTAGAATCATCCGCTGCCCACCCTGGTGCACGCCCCTCACGGTCCAAACGAATCGCACTTACCTTATTCATTGTGTTATCGTCATAATAATTAAGATTCTTTAGGGCGAATCTATTCGGCTTATATGGACTTATCGTAGCGAACGGATTTGCAGGGTCCGCAATCATACTAATAGATGCCTCTACGCCAGTATTTCTACTACCTTCATTATACCGGCTGCCAACTTTGCCATATTCAACATCTGGGTCAAAGGAGTGCGATCCATCGGCACGCGTGTAAATCAGGACATGCCCGTGGTCTGGTGAATACAAATCATAAACTGTCCGCCTTAACCTCTGAAACTCTTCATCCGGATGCAAAACTATCTTAGCGTAGGCCCCATCTTTACCATCTATAACGTCATTAAATGTACCACTAATTATCTCTAGAGACTTTCTTTCATAATCTAGGGCTTCGAACGCAGTTTCGTAGTCAAACCTAGGGTGCCCAGCCCAGCCCAAATCCGCCTCAGCATGTCCTTTTTTGGCTATTTCTGCAAATACAGTAATTGCGTCGGTAAGGCGTTCATTTGCCGCCCTAGCATATTCTTTTGCGAATTCGCCATCGATGTGCTCATATAACCCAGTAATACTCTTGATTGATTCTCGGCACGACGTAATATTGTCCAGAATTGCCTCTTTTTCTTTGTCATCAAATCTGGTAGATTCTGCCACTGTGAGCAGGGCATCACCAAAATCTTCTCCAAAGTCCGCCGCCAAAAAATTCTCCGCCAGCTTCAGCCTGAGGTCACTGTTTAATTCATGCATAGTGCCACATAATCTATCAAACCGCCCATCGTTTGACTGAGACATAAAAGCCAACAACTGTATTTGTGACTCTAATGGTAAATCTGCCAGATTTAAACTCAGATTCTCTTCAATCAATCCACGGAACCTCACATCATGAGCAAAAGGAACCAGCCATATTGGTACTTCTGTACCATTATCGAGCGAAAGCAACTCAATAAATATATCAGCTTGGTCCGCTGCGTTTTTGAGTGCTACGCTTTCCATACTATGGTAATCATCTAAAGAATAGGCGACGCCAGGCGCCATTCTAACCACAATATGATCACTTGGTAGGGCAGGATATGCCTTATGTAACTGATCCTGGTTTTGTAAATCATCAACAAAAGGTTTGCTCAGCCTTGTTCTAATACTATCGTCATGTAGGAAATCTTTGGCTATACATTCTTTCAGATATTTCAAACTTAAAGAAACCAAAGGGGCGTTGTTTTTTCTTGCTGAAGCATCTTCGATTGTCGAATAAAGACTGCTTGCTTCTTCATCGTCCAGATGGGTTGTTTTTAATAACTCACTCAAATCATGTATAGAATCGAGTTGCAATAAAGGATCAGATTCGTCACTATTAATAGACTGTACAATCAAGTCAAAAGAATCTTTAGTATTTGTCCGTTCGTGTTCCATTACCCCAATTATAGCACAAACAGCTATTGTTTTTTTCTCCATAAAACCTTATAATGGCCATAACAACTTATGAAAAAACAAAAACAAAAGACCAAAATCAAATTCAACCTCTTTGATTATTTTTGGTTTGCGGTTGGAATTGTCGTCTCTATAATAGCGCCGTTTATAAACCATGAGCATACGCCTCTCTATATCGTCCTGGATATTATCGCCTTAAACAGTGCTATCCTCGCCGAAATCATCAGCGCCAAAGGGCATCGTGTTTGCTATATCTTCTCAGTTATTAGCGCAATCACCTATGGCCTAGTAGCCTGGATAAACGGATTCTACGGGGGTGCAGCTATCAATATATTCTTCTTTGCGCCAGTTGGGCTAATTGGTTTTTATCTCTGGGGCAGAAATAGCAATAAGAAAAAAGAAGTCATCGCCAGGAGACTAAGCCTTACTCAAATAATCATTCTTGTCGCAGCTATTGCAATCTCTTCAGTGGGGTTAAAACTGGCCCTTGAGCACCTTGGTGGCTCCTCTACGCTACTAGATAGTATCTCTACCGTTATAGTACCAGTGGCCAGCATCCTAAGTGTTCTACGCTATAGGGAAACCTGGGTCCTCTGGTTTATCTCTGATATCTTAATTCTAATCATGTGGACCGGCTCTACGGACCTCCCAATCCTAGTTCAGAGAGTCTTTTATCCAATTGTGTCGGTTTACGGCTTTTTCTCCTGGAAAAAACTTCTCAAAAAACCAACTCCCCGCCGCAAGTCTTGCAAAAAATAAGAAAATATGCTATAATATAAAGACGACCACTATCGTAGTACCTTTACTTTTTTTATTAGAAAGGGGGCTAAAGAATGAAAACTCTTGTAGCGCTGAATAATGGGAAGCATGTAATGAAGGGAAGGCCAGAATACGAAGCACCAGAAGAATTTCTTCTGGAAATGCTGTTAAAGAAAAAGCAGGAAACGGGTGCCTATCCCACCGCCAACCAATTAATGACGGACGAATGTATGCCCACACAGGGATCGTACGCTTATTATTTTAAAACGTACGAAAACGCCTGTTTAGAGGCAGACTTTTATGAAAAAAAGAAGCAGGGCATCAAGCCCAAAGCAGCGGTTAAGGCAAAATATGTTGGTCTCACCGCCAAGTAAGAGTAAAAAAGTTGTTCAAAAAAAGGTCGCAATGTATTGCGACCTTTTTACTGCTCAATTTCCGCGATTAAACCCCTGTGATCTGAGACAATTTTGTCCTCTACCCTAAAGTCTATTACCTTGAGATCATCACTTACCAAAATATGATCACAAGCTACTTTTCCGGCAAATTTCAACCCAGAAAGGGTATTATCTATACCATTTTCCTCTGTTAAATCATGTAAAAAGTCGAGCTCCCGCATCGCTGGGGAAGCATGAATAATGTTAAAATCTCCGCATAGTACCACTGGGCCGCTTGCTTTTTGTATTAATGAAACGACATTTTTCATTGCCTTGACCGTGTTTTTGTCGCCCAAAGGGTCTTTTAGCCAGTAACCGTGGTAATTAAAGATATTTATTCCGCTTTCCAAGGTGATTTTTTGTGCCATATACTTATGGTATATCAAATCTGGTGCAACCTTTATCTCGTAAGCGCCTGGGTACACCTCGACTGCCTTCTCGTCTACAATTCTTTCTCGAGAGAGAATTGCGATTCCTTGGTACATTTTTCTACCCAAAAACGAGTCCAATCCCCAGTTAGCAGCCCTCGAATCATATTGGAGACCAGTAACTTCTTTAATCTGGTCTAAAGATATAAAGAAATCCTCTAAGACATCGTCTTTTCCGTCTGCCCATACGGCTTCTTGCAGGCAGATTACATCAAACGAATTGTTCGCTAAATAATCTAGAAGCGCGCCTTTAACTCTGCCTGTCCAAATGTTTAATTGTAGAATTTTCATCTGTTATCTCCGGACCCTTCTAGTTTGCCACGTGCCTTTCTGGAGGCTAATTTCTCTAGATTCATTTTGGCTAGCTCAGACATCGGTGTATCTAGATACAGAGACACTTCAGCTACATACCAGAGAACGTCGCCGAGCTCCTTTAGTAGTTCAACCTGTTCCTCCTCTGTAAAACTTCCACGTTTGTCGCGCATAATCTTTTTTACCTTATCGGCAAATTCTCCAGATTCTCCAGCAAGCCCGAGCACCTTATCTATAAATTCTGGTACATTAAGGGTGCTTTTTGCCATAACTTCGCCCATATTTGCAATGCCGAGGTCTGTAGTCTTGGCTTTGGCTTGATATTCATCAAATTCCATAAATACCTCCTTTGTTTTATTGTATCACATCGGTGTGATACAATTAGGTAAAGGAGAAAAAATGAGCGAAAAGAATTTCATCCCACATACTAACCCAGAATGGGGCCTAGAAACTCCAGACGGAGATTTGAACTCTCTAGTAGATAAGCACGGCGCTCCCCACGATGACGGCTGGAACTATGACGAAAAAGACGAAGAAGACGATTACGATGTGGATTCTACCGCTGAAGACAGCCTAAGAAGGGTTGTCGAAAAACAAAAGGAAGATGGAAGACAATAGAAATTTAATAGACGAATATAAGGGCCTTACAAACGAGGAGGTTTTTGCTGCTTTGGACAAAAAACGAAGTCCTCTAGAGGTAGCTATCGAGAACGTCGAGCACGATTTTAACATCGGTACCGTGGTCAGAAATGCTAACTCTTTTAACGTTAGCAAAGTCCATATTATCGGCAAGAAAAAATACAACCGCCGCGGCGCCATGTGTACGGATAAATACCTAGAAATCATACATCACGCTACTTTGGAAGATTTCCTAGCTACCCAAGAAGGCAGGGAAATAGTAGCAATAGAAAATAATACTCCCCGCGCTAAGGAGCTCCACCTCAAAGAGTTTACTAAAGATACTACGCTGATCTTTGGCTCAGAAAATAACGGCATCACCCCAGAACTCCTAGAAAAAGTTCACGATGTGCGCTATATCGAGAGTTTTGGCTCCACCCGCTCTGTGAATGTAGGTGTAGCGTCCGGAATCGCTATGTACGAATACACTCGCCAGACATTCTTTAAATAAATAATTCTTGCAAAAACCTGCTTTTTCTGATAAAATAAGCGTACTGGGGTAATAGCTCAGTTGATTAGAGCGCTGCCTTTGCAAGGCAGAGGTCCAGGGTTTGAATCCCTGTTACTCCACCACATCAGGGGATATAGCTCAGCTGGTTAGAGCGCGTCACTGATAATGACGAGGTCTCAGGTTCAAGTCCTGATATCCCCACCAGGTAGAGATACCACAAGCACGCTCGGAGGAGCGGTTTTTTGTACATTAAGAAATAGAGAGGAGGAAAAGCATGAATATTTTTCTAATTACGTACGATAGTAACATGACGATACAGGAGGAACGAATGATTGAGGTTGCGTTAAAAGAGGCGGTAGAGCTTTATCCGAATCTCAATCTTCTACTGATGCAACCAGACGCTGAAGAATCAAACATGGCAGACGTCGTTCTGCAGAAAGCGCGTTCTAAAGATGACGCGGTAAACGCTATCGATATCTTAAGAATAATATCAAAAGCCGCAGACGATAACTACGCTATCGCTATCACGTCGAAAAAAATGTACGTGAATCCTAAAACAGATTTAGGCATAAACACGCCAGAGGATATCGATGTTACGGATATTTCATCGGACAATGCTGCATTGTACAGCATTTCGGAGACACGCGCGCTGGAAATGGAAGACCAGATGCATTTGATGCAGCACTACATTTGTGACTACATCGGGCAACTAGCGTATGGCCTAGAGCATACATGCGAGGATCCAAAATGCATGATGCAGGTCCTCAAAACAAAAAATCTGGCGAAAGTTGCATTTATGGAAGAACATGCGAAAAAAAGGCTTTGTGAAAAATGCCGAAAGAAATTGCTTGCTAGGATGACAATCGACGAAAGAATAGCACCATCCTACCTAGACATCATCTAAAAACCCCGGTCTTAGGACCGGGATTTTTATGTCTCTAGGTAAAGGAAAAACCACTTCGAAGAAGCGGTTTTTCAGGTCATACATTGCTTAAGTAGCCTCGCAGTTTAATCTACTCAAGCTAACCTCATTTTATATCACGAAATGCATAATGTCAATACAATTTTTCCACAAAATGTGGAAAAAACATGAGTTTTTTGTTCGGATTTTTCCACAGCTATTACAACATAGTTTTAAGAAAAAGCATATTGACAAACCGGAAGCGGTATGATATAATTAAGGTATTCACTCTGTAAATGGGTGGCGTGTTTTATCAATTTAAGAATTTGGTGGGCAGAATAGGACAATTAAATGTCTGGTACTAAAGCTGGCGGCATGAAAGCTGCTGCTACCAACAAAGCTAAATACGGCAAAGAATTTTATGCTCGTATTGGTAAAAAAGGTGGCCAAAATGGTCACACCGGCGGTTTTGCCGCTAACCCTGCATTAGCACGTGTTGCTGGCGCTAAGGGTGGCCGCATCTCTCGTCGTGGTCCAGCTAAAAAAGCTGCCTAATTTAATAGATAAAAAGCCCTCTAGTCTCTAGAGGTGCTTTTTGTGCTAAAAATTCTCACACCTAGGGCAATGGTACTTGCCGTCGGGAGTCTGAAATCGCGTCAATCCACACTTTGGACAGCGTGTTTTTTTGTGCAGCCAATCTCTATAAGTATCTAGTTCGCCTTCTACTAACTCTTCGTCGTATCCCACGCCATATTTAGGTGTAAGCTCCCGCGCTTTATCCCAAGCCTCTCGTTCCATCTTCATTCGCCCCACCTCGGTGTCAAAACTACGATGTCCAGACAACGCATGCCCTAGCTCGTGTAGCAACAAAAGGGAATCGTTCGGCTCCTTTGGCCCAACAACTATAGTTTTTGGCGGACGAAAAGAGAACCTTACCCCATCAATAAACCGAAACTCAGGAAAATCACTTTTTATCTTTGCCAAAAAGGTAGCATCCATAGATCACGGACTCCAGCGGCCGCTTTGGGCGGGCATATTTTACGTCTAATTTCGGCAAGTATTTTGCATACGAGCCAAAAATCTTTCCCAGTGGCCCACCAAGTACAATTGTGTTTGGGTGATATTTCTCAATAATGTCTGGCAACCCCAAAGCAACCCTTGCGGCAATGTCTTTATGCGCAGCTTTACCACGGATATCCGTAGCTCTATCTATATGATAAGCCCGCTCTAGAGCAGAAGATGCTGCAATATCCTCCCATTCGGCTTTTTTGCCATTATATTCGTAAAACTTGTGCCCAGGCTCAAACTTAGAAGATTCTTCTAGAATCTGGCCTTTTTCGGCAATTCCGCCACCAATGCCAGTCGAAAAAGTGAGGAATACAGTTTTGCCTTTTAGCTTTTTAGACTCAAAAACTGACGCCAAATTTGCATCATTTTCAAAATAAATTGGGCAGTCGAACACACTTTTTATAGGGGAAAGAAGGTCAATTTTGCCCCATTCGCGATTACCGAGCACAGCTGAACAATTTTTTTGTACAACTCCTGGTACTGCCACGACCACGGTCTTGATTCGGCGTTTTTTGTACGGGCCCAAATTATGAATGAGGTCCGCCGTGAATTTTTTGTACCCCTGCGCAGTTTTAAACTTGGTCTTTTTAATCACGCGCCCATGCCGCGAAAACAGCGCAATTAAAGTTTTTGTACCTCCAATGTCTATAGCCAAATACATATCTTGATTATAGCATAGAAATTTGGTATAATAGAACAAGTTTTTGTTCCGTCCTTAAGGGCGGCAAAAGGAAGGAAATATAATATAATGGCTAATGCCAAAAAACTAACTATGGATGAACTCCTAGCATCTAGTGAGGACTCATTCAAAAAAGCAATCGCAGGCGACACCGTAAAAGGTACTGTCGTATCTGTAAAAAAGCACGAGATTTTGATTGATCTTGGTGCACAAGGTGTAGGTCTCGTACCACGCCGTGAAGCGTCTTATGTACGCAACCTAAACGTTGGTGACGAAGTTACCGCTTCTGTCATCGAAGCCGAGATGGATGACGGCTACGTACTATTGTCTCTCAGAAAGGCAGTCAAGGATAAGGGTTGGGATGAAATCCAAGCCAAACTCGACAACGCCGAGACCGTAGAAGTAACCCCATTCGACGCAAACCGTGGTGGTCTCCTCGTAGAATACGAAGGTATCCGTGGCTTCTTGCCAGTTTCTCAACTCTCTGCAGAACACTACCCACGCGTAGGTTCAGCAGACAAAGACGAAATCTTGCAACGTCTCAACTCTCTCGTTGGCAAATCTATCAAGGTACGCATCCTTGACGCTATCAAGAAAGAAAACAAGCTTATCTTCTCTGAGAAGGAAGCTATCAAAGACGGTCTTGCAGAACGCTTTGAGAGACTCAAAGTTGGCGACACTGTCAAAGGTGTAGTCACCGGTGTAGTGGACTTCGGCGTATTCGTAAACGTAGATGGCATCGAAGGCCTCATCCACATTTCAGAAATCTCTTGGGAGCGTGTAAACAACCCATCAGACTATGTAAAAGTTGGTGAAACCATCGAAGCAAAAATCATCGCTATCGACAAAGCACGCCTCAGCCTCTCTATGAAGCAGCTCGTTGAAGATCCATGGATCTCCGAAGTAGAAGGCCTCAAAAAAGGCTCCAAGGTAGAAGGTACTGTTACTCGCATCACTCCATTTGGTGCATTCGTACAGATCAGCCCAGCCGTAGAAGCTCTCGTACATGTATCTGAGCTCGGCGAAGGCAGCGATGTAGACCCAGAGAAGGTCTTTACCCTAAACGAACGCAAGAGCTTCAAAGTTCTTGATATCGACAAAGAAGGCCGCAAGATCTCTCTATCTATCGCTAAGTAAATAGCAAAAAATAACCCCACTAAGGGGTTATTTTTTTGTTGACATTTTTAAACTTGAGCGTTATATTGAAGAAAAGCGCGCAAAAACTAAAAAAGAAAGGTTATATACTATGCAAAGCGTCGACGATTTTATTAATACTCTTTTGGATGAAAAGGGCATCACTGATGTTGAGCCTGAAATCCGCGAAGAACTAAAAGAGGACATGAAGGCTAGATTGATGGATCAAATCAATCGTGCTGCCATCATGCAACTAAGCGAGGAAAAGGCAACAGAGCTTGCATCAAAAGTCGATGATCCAGATTTCAACGACGAAAAAATGGCAGAATTTATGAAAAATTCTGGCGTAAACCTCACAGAAGTTACATTGGATACAATGCTACAATTCCGCAACTTTTATCTAGACCAAGGAGAATAAAATGCTAGGTAATCCAGAACTATCAAACAATGCTTCGGGTGAGGAATCTAATGCAAATTATGACGCCTGGCAAAGCTTGGCCGTCAAGCAAGAGAACGCACAGCAACAACTCAATGATGATTTACTAAACATCGACGACATGCTTCGTAGTGGCAGAATCAACGAAGAACAAGCCGAGCATTTTCGTGAAGAAGTAAAGGCAAAAGCGGAAGCAGCTAGCAAAGTTGAACTAACCGAAGAGGCAAGCAAACAGCTTGAAGATGACCTTCTAAACATCGACGACATGCTTAGTAGTGGCAGAATCAACGAAGAACAAGCCGAGCATTTTCGTGAAGAAGTAAAGGCAAAAGCGGAAGCAGCTAGCCTTGGTAAACAGGCTATCGAATCCGAAGAATCCTCCAAGCTCGAAGAAGAACAAGGGGATGATTCTCAGCTAGAGAAAAGAATTAAAGAAATCGATGAGATGATAACAAAAGGAACCATCGGCGACAACGAGGCTGTTAAAGAAATTTTGAAAGCAAAAGACGAAGAAGAAGAGAAAAAGAAACTCGAAGAAGAAGAGAAGAAAAAGCAAGAAGCAACCCCAGACGAGCCAACAGCTCCGCTAGTCGCCATCAATGCCGACTTCTCTATTGACAAAAGAAATCTAGCACAACAAGAAGCTGAAACCGCCTTAAACAAAGAAACTACCGAAGCGAAAGGTGTCAAAGGTTTCGTAACAAAACTCTGGAAAGGTACTCTGTTTAAGAAATATTTCCAGAAAAAATACGAACGCGAACTTCTTGAAGGCACTCGCAAGGTCGGTGAAGGCGAAGACGCTAAGACTGTCGACGAAATCGTTGAAGAACGTAGTGGTAGTGCCCTCGAGCGCTTTAGACTGGGTATCACCGAGAATATGGATTACATTCACGAAGAAATCGGCAAACAATCCAAGAACGGTGAATATAAGGATGGTGAAAAAATTGAAGACGCCGACGCGAAAACCCAGGAGTTTGTCAAAGGTCAGATTGAACAGTTTGTTGCAAAATATAAAAACTATGAAGGTGAAACCGCAGACCTCAGACTTAAGTTTGATGAACAGTTTAAGAGAGCCATGGCAGAGGCAAGAGACAATGGTCAGGAAATTGATGTTGATGGAATTACAAACTATGGCAATGTTGCACTCCAGGCTCTAGAGCTATCTATCCATGGCGCTTCCATGGACAAAATCATGGAGGGTTTCAAAGTTATTAACGCAAAAGTTAACGATGAAATTCGTACCGAGACACACCGTGATGCTATAGACAAGATTATAAATGCAGTTGAAAGCAGTAAAATTGGACAAGTCATCCCAGCTGAAGTAATTGCTCTTGCCGTAGGTACTACTGCAAGCCTGGCACAAATGGGTGCCCGTTCTGCTGCTAGCGCTGTTGCCCCAGCTGTAGGTGGTATCTTAGTGTCATCTGCTATCTCTGGACTCAGAGAGCGTAATCGCATCACCGAAGATCGTGCGCATATGATGCGCGATATCGCCAATGGTCTTGAATACAAAGAAGGCGAGAACAAATCTAAACGCCAAGAAAAATATGAAAAGCGTATTGGCGGTACACTTTATGACCTTCGCAAAGCATCAGAGTTAACCGATGGCATCAGAGCTGCAATTGAAGCTGAAGATAGCAACGACAAGAGTGAGAATATACTTAGAGCTCTCGCCGAGGCCCGTGTACGTAGAGATCTCTCCGATTCTGAACAGAAAGACTTAATTGCCTTTGGTTCAGCCGGCAAACGTGGTGAGGAGCGCCTTGCTCTCGACCAAGCCCTTATCCGTGGCGAAAAGACTTTGTCTGATGCGGATAGAGAAAAATATGAACAAATTAAAGCCGAAATCCAGAGGCAAATCATGGAGGGGTACACCAATGATGATGGCGAACATATTGCTGGTGTTACCGAACAAGATAAGAAATTTGCCAACCGCCGTGCTCTTATGGCTACAGCTAAGGCTGGTAAGACTCTAGCTATCGGTGCAGTTACATTCTTTGCCTCACAAGAAATCATGGCGGCCATTGATCCAAACAAAATTGGCATCTTTGAAAAAGCCGGTCTTCTCAAGACTAGTAATAATACCGAAGCAAACGAAACTCTTATCGCCAGTGGCTTTGGTCTTAACCGTGGTACATTCAATAGAATTATAGGTAGAGATACGGTTTCTGTTAGCGGCGATGATACGCAAACCATGCAAGATCTTAGCAACAGAGGTTACACTGGTACTATGGTTAATAAACCATATGTAACCACCAAGACTTCAGTTATAGAAGTAGACCCATCCAAGTCTAATCTCGGCTGGAAATATGCCATCGATGGTTGGGCAAATAATGGTACGAAAGTATCTGACGGTAACGAATTAAGGATGTATCTACAAAACGGGTTTGTTGTTTCGGGTATGAAAGGACAATCGACTATGGGCAATCAGTCCTTTGATATCGCCTCATTGACGCAAGCCGATAGGATTAAAGCTTTCGTTACTCTCGGTGGCCAAAAATTCGAATTGGTACAAACTGGCGCCGGGCAGTGGGGCAATGGTAACGGCGTAGTTGACCTCATCGGGCCGAATGGTGCGCTAGGCTCGGCGACAATCATTGGTAAGAATGGAGAAAAGCTCTACGAAGAATTACAATTTGTTGTCGATAATGGGCCGGGCGCAGACGGTGCTAGACACGTTGTCTCACTTGCTACAGACCACGCAGGAGCAAGCGATGCAATTGGTAAGATTACTCAAACCATAAGTGAGACTATCGAGCATCCAGCCACCTTTGAGTTCTCCAAGACTATCTTTGAAAATGCCACACGTGGTATTACTGGTGCCGGTATTGCCTTCGCGCCTGACACTGCTCGCCAAGGCTTGGGGGTAGCAACCGCGCGTGATGAGCAAAAAGAGCAAGCTCCACCAGAATTTAGACCACCAGAACCACAACCACCAGTTAATACTATAGAATGGGGCCAGACTGGTCAGGGGCAACCACAAAATAACCAACCAGTGAATAGAGTCAGCACTGGTGGTGCCAGCGGCGATTCTGCTCCTATAGCCCAGCCAGCCAATACTGGTGAGCAAACGCAAAATAGCGTCGAAAATGGAAATGACATCAGTCTAGAAGAGCAGAAAGACTTGGTCTCTGATCTAATTAATGGGTTCAGTGATGAAATCGGTGGCGAAGAAGGTGTTAGAATTCTTACCCAAGAAGGTGCTCCAAGCAATGAAGATTTCGTAAGATATCGTCGTTGGTGGGATAGTCTCTCCCCAGAAGGTAAAAACAGGGTCGGAGAAATCATTCTTGCCGCAAATAAGGTAAACGCAAACCTGGTCGACCAAAACGCTGAACCACTCAGTTTTGGCAATGGCTTCCGCGATTGGCATAGGCTAAATGCAAACGTCATGCCAACTAGTTATGGCAACCCAGATAACCCATACAACGGGGCCGAATCTTAAACCAAACTAACAAAAACTATCATGCAGCATTTGTTTAGATGCTGTATGATAGTTTTTGTGCTATAATGGTTATATTATGAAAAAGAAAGAGTTAGTGGAGCGCCCTTGGCTCAAATTTTATGAGGAAGAGGGAATTCCAGGAAATATAGAATATCCAGATTGTTCGATGGTAGATATGGTCATGCAATCTGCAGAAAAATGGCCAGATAATGTAGCTTATTCCTACTATGGTCACAAAGTTACTTACAAAAATTTTGTTCGCAAAATCGAAAAGGCCGCTCGTGCCCTCAAAAACTACGGCGTCAAAGAAGGTGACCGTGTTACTATTTGTATGCCAAACACCCCAGAGGGTATCACTATGGTCTACGCTGTAAACATGGTTGGTGCCGTCTGTAACATGGTTCACCCACTTTCATCCGAAAAAGAGCTTGAGTATTACATTAAGGTAGCAAATTCCAAATATGTACTTGTAATCGATGCTGTATTTGATAAGATTTATCGTCTTCGTGACACTGCCCAGCTTGAGCGTATCATCGTAGTTCGTCCATCTGACGGTCTTGGCTTCCTCAAGAAAAAGCTTTACACTGCACTTCATGTCAAAAAAGTACGCCTTCCATCAAACGACCCTCGCGTAGTTCTTTGGGAAGATTTTATTGCAAACTCATATTTCTACCAAGGCAATTATCATGAGGATCGTAGCGGGGCAGACCCAGCCATCATTATGTACTCTGGTGGTACTACCGGTGCGCCAAAGGCTGTGCTGCTTTCCAACCTCAACGTGAATGCCGAATCTATCTGCGATTCCACCATTATCCGTCAGTGTGAGCCAGGTGCAACGGTTTTATCTATTTTGCCTCTGTTCCACTGTTTTGGTCTCGGTGTATGTATTCATACTCCACTTGTAAAAGGTATGGGTTGTATCTTAATCCCAGCCTTTAATCACAAGCAATTCGGTGAAATCATCAAGAAAAATGAACCAAACTTCATCGTAGGTGTACCTACTCTCTACGAAGCCCTTATTAATACTAAGCTTAGGAAAGGTGATCTTAAATCTGTTACCGCTGCTATTTGTGGTGGTGACGCATTAAACCAAACTCTTCGCGACAAAGTAAACGAATGCCTTGAGACTTACGGCTCTACCGCCAAAATCCGTGTAGGCTACGGCCTTACAGAAGGTTCTGGTGCTATCTGTCTTTCTCCAGAGCATACCTTCAGCGACGGTATGATTGGAGCGCCACTCCCAGACATGTACTTCAAGATTGTTAAAAACGACACCTTTGATGAGCTCCCAGTCGGCGAAGAGGGCGAAATCTGCGCCTCTGGCCCACTCGTAATGATGGGTTATATGGACAATGACGAAGAAACTGCTCAAACTCTCCGTGTCCACCCAGACGGTAAACTCTGGCTCCACACGGGTGATATTGGGTACATGGGCGAAGATGGGTTTATTTACTTCGCACAGCGTCTCAAGCGCATGATTGTCTCATCTGGTTACAATATTTACCCAACCCACCTAGAATCCGTCATCAACTCTCACGAAGCTGTACTTACTTCCACCGTTATCGGCATCGACCACCACTACAAAGGTCAGGTGCCAAAGGCCTTCATTGTCTTGAAACCAGGCTACAAGGCAGGGAAGAAAGTCGAGCGTGAAATCCGCGAGCTCCTCGAGCGCAACGTTCCAGTTTATGCTCTCCCAGCAGCCTATGAATTCCGCGACAAGCTTCCAAAGACCCTCGTGGGCAAAGTAGCCTTCAAGAAACTCGAAGAAGAAGAAAAAGCCAAGAAATAATTATGTTCTGGAAGATTCTAATAATTATACTAGTCTCGATGGTGCCTCTTATTGAGCTCCGTGGTGCTATCCCGATTGGCATCGGTATGGGCACCGGACTCCCAGAATGGGCGATTCTTCTGATAGCAATCGTCAGCAACATAATCCCAGTTCCATTTATCTATCTATTCGCTCGTAAAATTCTCGTTTGGGGTTCCGAAAAATGCAAATGGAAGCCTTTTAAAAAGTTCTGTACTTTTTGTCTAAAAAAAGGGAACAAAGCTGGCGACAAAATGCTCGCCAAAGCTAAAGGTGGTGTATACTGGGCTCTTTATCTTTTTGTGGCAATCCCAATTCCCGGCACCGGTGCTTGGACTGGTACACTCGCTGCAAGTATCCTTAATTTGGATTTCAAGAAAACCACGCTTGCTATCATCGCAGGGATTCTTACCGCGGGTCTCATCATGTTGGCTATTTCACTTGGGCTATTCAAAGTCCTATTCAATGCTTAAATTTGTTGCAAAAAATCATAAAGCTAGTGCTATAATAATACTAGAAAAGGAGCCTAGTCAGTGAAAAACATAACAACAAAAATTAGAAACTTCACCGCAGCAATAGCACTAGTAGTGTGCAGTTTTGCACCTGCATTCAGTGTCGCAGCAATCGAACACCCAGAAGAATATGCCAAGATTCGTTTACGTGGTGCTACAAGCGTTCAAAATCAACAAGAGCTACGCGCCTTCTATAATGGTGGGGAAGTGCTAATCACTAACGCAATAGAACCGGTTGTAGAGCCAGAAGAAGTTGATACAGATGGCGATGAAGTAAATGATGCTACGATGTATAGTATTTATACAAAGAGCCAGTCCATTACGCTTACTGCTAATCCATATCAAGATATGCGTGCAGAGGCTCGCATCGACGGGCAATTAGTTGGGCTTACTGAAAACTCCTACACTTTTTCTAACATGCAGACTCTTGCCGATAACGAATTTGGTTACGAAATCGAATTCTCATTCGTAGAAGAAGGTGGTAACCCACCACAACCAGGTATCGAGGCCGACATTCGCCCAAGTTGTACTTATGGTAGTGAAGAAGATTGTCGAGACGCAGGTTTTATGGCTATAAGAGAAGAAGGCGAAAATATTATTCTACGTGCTGATACTCTTTGGCACTTGAAATTCCATGGAAACATCGTAGTAAATAACCAAACTCACATCAATCCATCTGATTATATCAACTACGACGATACGACTTCATGGTTTGATCACTATGGCCATCAGCTCGTCGGTTTTGAATTTGAAGTACCAAAAGCAGACGACGATGTTTACGAAATTGAATATGGTGTTGAGAGACTCGGACATCATTATATCGGTAACTTCCTTTGGTCTGCCGATCCTGCCGACGAATATCGTCGCGCCAAAGACGAGAACGGCAAATTCTTTAAAGACGAAAATGGCAACTGGGTCTACGAGCTCGATGAGCAGGGTAACCGCATCCCGGGCGATGACTACGTTGGCCACACCAGGATGGAACTAGTAGCTATTGAGTATACTACTCCAGATGGCAAAGTACATTCATGCGACTTAAATACTGGCTTTTGCAACATTATTGAATACAATGAACAAGGTGAACCAATGGGTGTGGGGTGTTCTATAGAAGAAGATGGTTGTGTAGAAAACTCTGTGCCTTGGGTAGAGTTCGCCACCTCTATAGAATCTGATACTTTTGAGCAAGGTAGCCTTGTAGTTCCTGCTGGCGCACGTGTTACTATGCGCGTAATCCCAGATTATGGCTACCAGGTGCTCAACGTAAACATGTCCGAACTCGTTACTTCCGACGACGGTATTGGCGAATTCATCTTCACCGTTCCTGATGGTGCTGCTTACTTTGTTGCAAATGTAACCGAGACCGAAGACGAAGTAAATGCGAACGAATCCGAAATGATTGAGACTGGCTCTATTGATCTTGGCGACAATCAAACCACATTAGATCATGGTACCGCTCGCCTTACCATTGAGGACCTCACCCTTTCCGATGACGAAAAGAAGGCCTTTGCGGAGCAAGTCGGCGATGATGGCTACGAAATGAAAACGTATCTAGACATTTCACTTTACAACATTACTTACCGTGGCGACACCGACTCCGCCTGGGAAGAGCAAGTAGACGACCTCAACGAAGAGGCTACCATTACTTTGCAACTTGCCGAAGATGTAGACGGCAACCAAATCGTTATCGTTCACAAAAAGCACGACGGCACCTATGAAGTAATCCCAGCCGAGTACGACCCAGTCGCACACACTATCACCTTTAAGACTTCAAGCTTTTCAGACTATGCTATCGCAGCTCGTACAGTTGCATCTCCAGACACAGGTGTATTTACCGCAAATGACGGAGCATCTGTCGCGATTACTGGAATTGCAACCGTTCAAGCATTTCTTACAGTTTTTGCCCTTAGCGCGTTCAAAAAGAGCTACCGCAAATAAGGAACAACAAAAAGCGGGATTCTAGCCCCGCTTTTTTTATGCTAAAATCGTCTTATGAACGAGGTGATAATTCATGGCGTCTACAAACATTTTAAAGGGAAAATGTATACTGTAGAAGACATCGCCACTTATAGTGAAACCGGGGAAAAGATGGTTGTTTACCGCGCCCTCTATGGCGACAACCTACTTTGGGTCCGCCCATACGACATGTTTATCTCCGAGGTGGATCACAAAAAATACCCAGACGTAAAGCAAAAATACCGCTTTGAAATAGTTGATAGTATGCCGGCGGCAGACTAACTGTGCTATAATAAATAATAATAAAAGAGAGGAAATATTTTTATGGCCGAAGAAGTCGAAGAATAATTAGTAGACTCTTAATAAAAACACCTCATTAAAAAGAGGTGTTTTTTTAATTTTCGCTTAAGCTTCACTTGCTATCATAAGAGTATAAACAAGGAACGACAAAATGGACTACAGCAAGCGTATTAAACAACCAAAATACTTTGACTATACGATATAATAAAAGTATTATGGATAAAATCGAAAAAGTAAGAGAAAAGGCAAAAGCACTTCTAGACAGTGATAACTCCGGACACGGGATGGACCACTCAGAAAGAGTTCTAAGACTCTCTCTGCAATTTGCGGAGGCCGAATCGGCAAATACCGAAGTCGTGTCTATGGCGGCACTCCTCCACGACGTGGATGATTATAAACTATTTGGTGAAGAAAGCGCCAAAAACCTCACCAATGCAAAAACTATTCTAGACGATTGTGGCGTTGACGAGGATACAAAAAATCAAGTTATTGAAGCCATTGAGACTATTGGTTACAGTAAGAGGCTGCAGGGAATTACTCCTATAACAATTGAGGCCAAAATTGTCTCTGACGCCGATATGTGCGATGGTATGGGGATTATCGGGATTCTCCGTAGCTATCAATACAACATTGCCCATGGCGGTGAGTTCTTCAATAAAGACATTTTCCCAGTTTTAGATATGTCAGCAGAAGAATATAAAACCAAAAAAGATGGCACAGTTGTAACTCATCTATTTGAAAAAATTCTAAAGTTGAAAGATTTAATGTTAACAGACGCCGGCCGGAAAGAAGCCACCAAGAGGCATGGCTACATGGTAGATTTCCTCTATCATTTCTTTGAAGAAGAAAACGTGCCAGAGTGGGCCGAATATCTAACAAATTATTTGAAATAAAACTATGGACAAAAAGAAGATCGAGAGGTTTATCGCACGGCGAAATGTTAGCTTCATCTGCTCCGTGGACGGCGAAGGATATCCTAATGTTAAAGCCATGCTAAAACCTCGGAAAATAGAAGGATTAAAAGAGTTCTATTTCTCTACGAACACTTCATCTATGAGGGTTGCCCAATACCAAAAGAATCCAAAAGCCAGCATCTATTTTTACCACAAGGGAATAATCAAATATGTTGGCGTGATGCTAAAAGGGAAGATGGAAGTTTTGACAGACCAAAAAACCAAAGATATGATCTGGCGACGTGGCGACACGATGTTTTACAAAAAGGGTGTCACCGACCCAGATTACTGCGTTTTGAAATTCACTGCCAAAAGCGGCAGATATTACTGCGACCTAAAAACAGAGAGCTTTGAAATCAAATAAGCTTATTTTGCAGAATACTTTTCAATGAATTTAGCGAAATTATCATTGTGATATGGCAACCTAGAATGCATGCAGTGAATGAGCTTTAGAAAAACATGTTAGTCGTGAGGAAAGACAAGGTATGAGCGGTAAAGAGCAGTGGCAAAAAACTGCAGAAGAACTAAGAAAAGAAGCCATGAACGACGCCGAAAAAGCCGGACAAGACTATCAAGAAAGAGTTGGCAACAACCAGTAAGTGAAAAAGCGCCTTCGGGCGCTTTTTTTGACGCATCAAAAAAAGCGTAAAACGCTTTTTTAATGGCTCCCGAGACTGGGCTCGCATCGAAGCGAAGCGGAAATCCGAGACTACTTTTTGTGCCATTTGTTAAAATGTGGCTCCCTTTGGCGGACACATTTCGAACAGCCTTATTCTCATATGACCCGGAAAAACTCGAGGAAGTAAAAGTAATATTATATCAACAGGAAAGGATTATCAAGTGATGGAAAACGAGATTAACCATAAAGTAAAGATGAAAAAAGAAGTAGCATATTGGGTAAAACAATTTTCACTTATGAAGGAATCAGATTTTGATAACTACAATGATTCTGGCTTCTCAATAATACAACGAATTGCTTACAACTATGTTAAGCAATCGAAAAAAGACATAAAGATTGCAGAAAAGGTAATAGATATTGTCCAGGGATACGATGCTAGCATTGAACTAGGGCTTGATTAGCAACTACTCTAAAGAAAGCAACTTTGCTTCGAGCAAATCTGCCGGGTTATTCGGGTCCTTGATTTTGACATCCGATATTATTAACTTGCCATCTCTGGCTAAATCCTCAATTTGATTCCTACTTTCTTCCGGGAAAGAATTATATTTTTCAGTTAACAATAATAGGTTTGCCATTTTATCTTTGGATTGCGATAGATATTGGAATACGCTCGTAGGGTTATCGATACCCCACATACCACGCACTCGAAGATAAGTAATACCCAATGGGTCAACTTTGTTAATCCTAGCAAGTTCATTTGTTTCGGCAAATTCGACATCTGGGATATTATTTATGCCATAAGAGATAGTATTACTGATTTCGGTATAAATCTCTCTGTTGGCCGCATAACATTTACCCTGAACCATCCACATATGTTCTAGGCTTTTAGCACTACCATCGCCGTTAATATGCCCAACGATGTAGAACATATCTTTCTCATCCCATTCCTCACAAGACTTACATCTCTCGTTGATTCTTGGGTCATCCGAATGAAGGACATCTTTTGGGTAAGAACTATTAAGGGCTAGTTGCGAGTTCTGACTTTCAATCTTTTTGACCTCAATAGCATCACCACCACGCAACATAATGTCTGGCGGATTGTTTTGGTTTCCGGTGTAGGAAAAATGCTGGCTATGTTTGACTATTTTATCTTCGCCGGACAAATTAAAAGAATTACAGAATAAATCTTTTACATATTCTTCTAACCCTTCGCCCATCCTATTCATCGTATTGTGGGATTTAGAGGCATTAGAAAGGGAAGTTTGCCTGCCGATGACCAAGTTTGCAAAAGCAGATAGAATATTAACGTTATTATTTTTCACCTAGGTCCTCCTTTATTTTTTTTGCTAATTCAAATGCCAAGTTCACTGGAACGGCATTCCCAATCATCTTGTAAGCATTCGCAATATCAGTGTAGAGAAACTCATATTTATCAGGGAAAGTTTGTATTCTGGCACACTCCCTAACACTTAAACGCCTATACTCATCCTCGTGTCCTTCCACGAATTTCATCTTGTCTTTGCCAACCTTTACCATCTTCGGTGCTTTTGGATGAATTGGGGCTTGTCTACCGCCAGCCTGTATCGTAAACGATGGTTCATCCCATCCTCTAACCCTATTTCTCGACATATATATAGGTGAAAAACCGCCAATCATATACTCGTGGTTTAATATTTTGAGTTTACCGTTGGTCTTATTCTTTTCCAATGCCGGAATTGGCTCTGGCAAGTCGCCAATAGCATCCTTTAGCGTTGGTTTTTTCTTCAACGGCTTTGGGAACTCATATTTCTTTTTTAAATCCTTCCTGAAACCAACAATAATGACCCTCTCACGGTCCTCCGGAACACCGTAATCGTTTGCGTTGACCAACTTCCAACTAATCTCATAGCCACAGCCAGCAAATTCTTTCAAAAATCCCTCAAATGATTTCTTGTGTCTGGAACTAATTATTCCGGAAACATTTTCTACAAGGAAGAACTTTGGCTGTTTTGTTTTAATAATGCGGATATAGTCGTAAAATAGTTGACCACGCTCGTCGTTTATCCCACGACCAGCACCTGCCTCGCTCCAACTCTGGCAAGGTGGTCCGCCAATCATACCATCGCAATCTGGGATTTCATCGACCGAAACATCAGTTATACTTCTTCTATCTAGTTTGACGTGGGGGAAGTTATGCTCGAAGGTTTCCCAGATTTTACTATCAAACTCATTTGCCCAAATGACGGTAAAACCAGCCTTTTCGAAACCAAGGTCCAAGCCTCCTGCCCCTGTAAATAGTGATACTATTTTCATATGGCTTTGCTTTTCCTTATGTTTTAAATTGTTAATATTTCAATTATAACATTGATTTTGAAATGAAATTTTCAACATCGGTTCTTTGGTATCTTCTGATACGTTTTACGCCAATTCTGACCGCCTTTAAAGTGCCGTTTTTATCCCACGCTCGAAGCGTGTTCGGATGGACTTTCAGCATCCGACTTACCTCTTGCAGGGTAAGATATTCAGGTAAATCTTTCTCACTTTTCATACTTTTATTATACAATAATTATCAAAGACTACGAGGAATTTAATGACAGATTCGAAAGATGTAAACCTACAACCAGAGGACAACAATCAGTTGAGCGAAATACCTGCCCAATTTTCTAAACTCCAACGTGTTTTTCAGGCTATTGCTGAAGTTCAAAACAAATACTTTGCAAACGCAAAAATTTCATCTGATTATGATAAAATCGCTAAAACCATTCAAACTTCATTACTACCAACACAAGAATTATGGATTCGCCTTTCAGAATACCTTAATGGTTTAAAATTCGACATCACAACATCCCAGAAACCCGACGCTGATTTTGCAATCACGCTGAATAAGGTCATATCAGTTTATGAGATAGAAGATGGCACTGCGAAGGATATTTCAAAAATAGAATCAATAAAAGATGGGTCATCCTGTTTGGTTTCTATGTCTGCCAAAGTGGAAGAGCGGAACGATGCTGATGGCATAATATACAAAAACTCTGCCAACATTGAAATTATGGCAGAGGTATCAAATATTAAGGAAAACCAGAAAGCAATTCTGGCAGAGATTACCTCGCTCAAAGAAGGTTATTCTATACCGGCAAAAATAACTAGCATAGGTTTTATCGATAATAGCCACTCCACCCTAGAGGTTGATGGAAAATATATCAGGTTTAAAAGTGGAATAGCGTCAGTTATACTATATACGTTTTTTAGCAGAAAGAATTTTGGCAAAACCCACGCCTACGAAGTAAGTGATTTTTACCGTAGATGTAATTCAACGATAGATTGGTTTGAGTTAAGCAAGAAAGAACGCAGAAAATTTCAAGATAAGGTGTATCAATCAGTTCGCAATATTAACAACCGATTTATGGAAGTGATGAACCGAGGTGATAAGTTGATTATCCAGAGCGGTAAAAACACCTATATTTTGAACCCCAAATTATTCAAATAAAACAAAACTGGCGAATTTATCTCTGTAAACTCTGTATGAAATTGTGCAGAGCCTATTTTTGTATATTTGGGCTATGAAAAATCCTGAATTACCTAAAGAACAAAAAGAAAGGCTGGTCGCTTTTCTTGATGCTCTAATGGAAGTGGATTTTGACGAGGAAAACAATAATATGGCAAAGAAATATGAAAGTAAGTGAAGTAAAAATATGCCCTGTAAAGCCACAGGATGGGCTTGTAGCGTTCGCAAGCGTCGTAATTGATAATGATATATATCTAGGCTCAATCGCCGTTTACACACGCCTTGACGGCTCTTATAGGATTCTTTATCCGACAAAGCGAGTAGGCACGAAGCCCCTTAACGTTTTTCACCCTATAAATTCGACTTGTGCAAAGCAGATTGAAGAGGTAATCATCAGAAAGTGCAGTGAATTATTTGAAAGAAGTAATGATGATAGATACGGTAAAACTGACTATGAACTTGTCTAAACCATTAAGAGGAAGCGACCTAGATTTCCAACTTTTCAGGGAAAAAGCAAAGGGCGTGATACAAGGCATATATAATCCAACGGCAAAAATGAAGGAAACCGGGAAGTATTACCCAAGACTCACCTACATCGAAAGACCGGTGCGAAGTGGTGGTAAATCATACCAACTTGCAGTTGAGTTTTCCATCCCAAAATTAGTGTTTAATAATAATTTCGATGAATTGACGGACGAGGATTTTCCGGTTGTCTTAAAGACCTTATCCGGGGTATTAAGGGAAATGAAATCTTTGTGGCTATTCACGTGCCAAATTGAAAAACTGGAAGTATCGAAGATAGACTATTCGAGGAACATTGTTTTAGATAACGGTATGCCGGTTTCATATATTACTAATCTTGTCAGACGTGCAGACATATCAAAGGTTTATGACGTCGAAAAAGATTCCTTTCGAAATGGTGGACACATTTTTCACATACACACGAACGGATTAGATATTGCACTTTATGATAAAATTGAGGACCTAAAACAGAGTATAAAAAGCCCAAAAAGAGCGTATGAAAAAGATGGTTTAATACAGCAGAATCTTATCGATGCCTTTAATGCCAACACGAAATTGGCTGTCCTTCGCATCGAGGTAAGGCTAAATAGTAAGAAACAGATACGTTCTATGTTGGAAAAGGTAAACATACCGTCCGATGACCTAACATTTGGAAAGTTGTTTTCATCTGATATTTCAAGAAAAATTATAGAGTATCATTGGCAAAAAATTTTAAGCAAAATTCCGAAGGCACAGTTGGACTTTAGTAAACCCGAAAACATCCTAGTTAAATTATTGGCAAACGACAATGTTAGACCTATGAACCTTTTGGCTAGTCTTGGTTATTACGCTCTTATGTCTAGTTCAGATGACGGAAGAAATGCTAGAAATCTCATCGAAAAACGGCTAGGAAACAGGGCTTGGTATCGAATACCCAAGAGCATCCTTCCACTGCCAGAGGATAGCAACTTAAAAGTTTTGATAAAAATAAGCGATGCAATAAAAAGAAAAGAGCCAACCAAGATGAAAAAATACTTTCTTCTGCTATAATATTGGTATATATTGTTAAGTAATGTTATATAATAGTAAGTAAGTAAAAGGAATAAAAGAATGAACCTAAATAAGAAAACTAATTATAAAGGTATGAAAGCAATCTTGATAGCACGTGTTTCGGACCCTAGTCAGGTTGATGCACTACCTGCTCAAGAATTAAGGTTAAGAGAGTATGCCGAGCAACTTGGTCTTGATGCTACTCTGGAAAGTTTCGACGAAACAGCCTATAAAGAAGACCGCAGAAAATTTCAGGAAATAGTAGATGAAATTGCTCACTTCGAAGGTGAGATGGTGGTGGTTTTTGATAAAATTGACCGTTTTACTCGTGATGCATCATCTGAAGTAGTAAGAATATTAAAAGACAGGGTAAAGGATGGAAAACTGGAACTACATTTCCCATCCGATGGCTTGGTGTTTCATAAGAACTCACCTGCGTGCGACAAAACTAGGCTAGGTATGGGAATGGTATTCGGCGAATACTACTCGGCCGCAATTTCCGACAATGTAAAACGTAAGATTGAACTAAAACTTCACGATGGCGAATTTCCTGGTAAAGCACCGATAGGGTATATCAACATTGACTTACCAGACGGCAAAAAAGATATAGTTCCAGACCCGGAACGACGAAAGTATATCGAAAAAATCTTCGAGTTAAGGCTTAAGGGCGAAACATTTAGAAGTATTGCCAAGATAATGCGAAGCGAAGGGATGACCAGCAACACAAAGCGTCCAAAGCCTGTTTCTAAAAGTGTTGTAGAAGGCATATTGGACAACCCATTCTATTACGGCGTTATGCGATACAATGGCAATCTATACCAGCATAAGTATGAACCAATCATCGACAAAATGACATATGATAAGGTTCAAGCAAGAAGAAACTGTTGCGACAAACTGGCAAAGAATAAGTCAGACACGAAGTATCACTTTGCTTTTAATGGGATACTGAAGTGTGCGGTGTGTGGATGTAGTATGAGTTCATATTACAAAAAAGGGCATATCTATGTAAAATGCTCGCAAGCAAAGGGAAAATGTGGAAATCACGCATCCGAAGCAGAAGTCCTGTCGCAAGTTTACTCTGTTCTAGATAAAATATGTATAAGCCAGACTATCATAGATGAGTTGATAGAGGATTTGAAGAAAAAGCACGACAATATTCAACTATACTACCGTAATGCTATCGAAGAGGTCCGCAAGAGTATTGAAAGTGCTACCAAGAAGAAAGAAATCCTATATGAAGATAGGTTGAGTGGTCGTATTACTGTGGATGACTATGACAAAATTGCAACAAGGATTGAAACGGAAATCAGTGAATTGGACGATAAGTTGATGGAACTAACAAACAATGACAGAAGTTTCGATGTAAGCCGTTCATATCTATTAGAATTAGCATCAAAGGCACGTGTTCTATTTGAAAATTCGAAACCAGAGCAAAAAAACAAGATTTTGAAACTATTATTTTCGAACCTTGAAATAAATCAAAAAAGGCTCAACTTTCATCTGTTAGAGCCTTTCGAAACGCTATCAACGTTGTCAAAAACTTCAAATTGGCTCCCGGGACTGGGCTCGAACCAGCAACCTCGAAGTTAACAGCTTCTTGCTCCACCATTGAGCTACCCGGGAAGATGCAGTGTCTCTATTATAGCATATTTTTCTGTTTTGTGGTAAAATTAAGAGAGTTATTTGCATTTTTTGTGCATCTAAATACAGAAAGGAGCAATAGTGGAAGAAAAAACAATTCAAATCGCTGGTTCTATCACCGTGGACGAGCTCGCAAACGCCCTCGGCCTTTCTGTTACCGAGCTTATTGGCACTCTCTTTAAAAACGGCATCGTCGCCACTATTAATCAGCGCCTAGACTACGAAACTGCAAGTATCATCATTGATGAACTTGGCCTAGAAAACATCAAACTCGAAAAGAAAAATACCTCTACTAAAACCTCAGATTCACATAGGGAATTATCTGATAAAGCCGTAAATCGCCCACCGGTAGTAGCAGTGATGGGTCACGTCGATCACGGTAAAACCACTCTTCTAGACACTCTTCTTAACAAAAAGACCGTAGAGGGCGAAGCCGGCGGTATCACCCAGCACATTTCTGCTTATCAATTAAAGCATGATGACCGCTGGATTACCTTCCTCGATACCCCTGGCCACGAGGCTTTTGCCGCTATCCGCCAACACGGCGCTATGCTTACCGATATCGTAGTTATCGTGGTTGCTGCTGATGATGGCGTAAAGCCACAGACCGTAGAGGCAATCAACTTTGCCAAATCCGCCAACGCCAAGATTATTGTTGCTATCAACAAGATCGACCGCGAAGGCGCCGATATCGATCGTACTAAGGCAGATCTATCAAATCATGGTCTCCAGCCAGAGGAATGGGGTGGCGACATCACTATGGTGCCTATCTCTGCAAAAATGAATCAAAACCTCGACCAACTTCTAGACATGATTCTTCTCACCGCTGACATCGAGGAACTAAAAGCCGATATCGATATCCCAGCCGAAGGTCTCGTAATTGAGTCCCACATGGAAACAGGGAAAGGCTCAGTAGTAAATCTCCTCGTTACCGGTGGTGAGCTCAAAACTGGCGAATTCATCGTAGCTGGCTCTACTTATGGCAAAATCCGTACTATGCTAGACTGGAAAGGCAAACCAAAAGGCAAAGCCACTCCATCCGTCCCAGTCACTGTTACCGGCTTCAAGGAGCTCCCAAACTTCGGTGACCGTTTTATTGAAGTAAAAGACGAAAAAACTGCTCGCAAGATGGCACTTCTCAATGCTCAAGCCCAAGCCAACGAAATGGCCTCTGCTAATGTTACCGGTTCAGATCTTCTCCGTATGATGAATGTGGCGGATAATTCCAAGGTCTTTAATGTTATCGTAAAAGGCGACGTGCTTGGCTCTGTCACCTCTGTTGTAGACTCCCTCAAGCTCATTGATACTCACGGTGAAATTACCCTCAATATCGTTTCTACCGGCGTAGGTGACATCAATGAAAATGATGTCTATATGGCCGCTGGCGAAAACACCGTAATCTATGGCTTTAACGTATCTGTTCCAATCAATATTTCTAAGATGGCGGCTCGTGATGGCGTACCAATCCGTACTTACAGAGTAATCTACGAGCTTCTAGACGACGCAAAGCACGAGATGGAGAATCTCCTCGATGCCGAAATTATCGAAGAAGATAAGGGGGAAATGAAAGTCCTCGGCGTCTTCCGTACAGAAAAGACCTCTATTATCGCCGGTGGCGAAGTACTTACTGGCGAAGTCAAAGCTGGCTTCCTCGCTCGCGTAGTCCGTGACAAGAAATTCATCGGCGAAGCCGAAGTCACCTCTGTTCAAAAAGAGAAAATGGATGTAGATAGCCTGGTTGCTGGCGAAACCGGTGGCCTCGCACTTAAAACTACATCAAAAATTGACCTTGCAATTGGCGACCGCCTCAAATTCTTTACCCGCGAGACCAAAAAACGCACCCTGTAACATTATTAGATTGTTCTAAACTTATCATTTTTAGGCTGAAAAATATAAAAAAATAGTGATGGAAAGCCGGTACTGAAATACCGGAAGGTTCCATCAAATTATTTTTTTATATTTTTCACCTTAGATAAGTTTAGAATGAGCTAATAATAAAAAGTGTGCTATAATTACCATAAGGAGAATAACAAATGCAATTCGACGAACAATTTTTACAAGAAATGGGCCTCTCGGCGATGCCAGAAGAGCAAAAAAGGGAATTTCTAGAGTATATTCAAGAGGAACTCGAGGTTCGTATTGGTGAACGCATTTCAAGAGGTCTTACCGAAGCTCAACTTGCAGAATTTGACTCCCTTACAGATCAGGCCGAAATTGGTCGCTGGCTTCAAACCAACCGTCCAGATTACCGCGAAATCGTTACCCGCGCTATCGATGAGATGAAAGAAGAAATCCGCGCCAACCGCAATAAACTCGTTGCTTAATTATTTCTTGTATCCGTTGATAAAGCTTTTTACATCCATCACTTTGCGGCCTTCGGGCTGCAATTTTTCTACCGCTAATTCACCATCAAGGCAAGGGATTGTAAGAAGGGCCGTCTCACCTTGCTCTAGCATGCGCGTCTCTAAAATAATGCAATTTACGCCGTAAAACTCATATTTCACTTTTGGGAAACCCTGGAAAGCTATAATCTTGCGAAATGCTTCCTCTGTAGGAGTAGCAGCGAAATCGAATTTTCCGTCACTTTTCTCAAACTTTTTTGTAAAAGTAGCTTTTTCATCATTTTGAATGGACGGCTCTGGAAGGGCAGAAATATTCTCTGTAATCCACTTTGCACCGCATTCCGCTAGTGCTTTGTAAATATCATTTTTACAAATTGGGAGTCCCTTCAAGGTCTCTTGATGATAAATTGGTCCCGCATCCATCGCAAGTACCAGCTTCATAATAGAGACAGAAAAATCTGTCGCACCATCCAGAATAGCGCTCTCTATTGGAGAAGCACCGCGATATTCCGGCAAAAGGGAAGGATGGATATTCAAAATCCCCTCTGGTTCAAATATATCCAAAACATCGCTTTTTATCATTACTCCAAAAGAAGCCAAAACCCCGTGCGCATCTGGATTTTTCGCCTTTAGCATCTTTACCGTCTCTAGGTCTGCCTTCTCGCGGGCATGGAAAATTACGTCAAAATTCTTCTCTAAAACAGCGAGCGCATAGTCCGCCAGAGGTCCATTTCCAAAGAAGATAATCTTATTCATCGCCCCAGAGGTCCTTGTTGTCGCGGATTTCTTTTGCATAATCTTTAATTGGCTCGAGGTCACCCTTGTCATTCATGCGATAAAACGCATCCTCTACGTCGCGAATGTGGTCAATAAAGAGCACGCCATCTAGATGGTCTATCTCGTGAAGAAGTGTGCGCGCAAGCTCGTCGGAAGCTTTGATACGTACCTCCGTGCCATCCTCTAGCTTCGCCTTTACCTTCACCCTGGAAGCGCGTGGCACCTTGCCGTAAATCGCCGGCACCGAGAGACAACCCTCGTAATCTGTGATAGTCTTACCCTCAGTACGAATCACTTCTGGATCAATCAACGCAGTAAACGAAGCATTTTTCTTGTCTTCCATATCGTCGCGGATAATAATAATGCGCTTATTTACGCCCATCTGAGGTGCAGCCATCGCCGCAGATAGTTCATAAGGGTGCTCAGCCTCCCAATCCAGAGAGAGTTTTCGCATTTTTTCAATCACATCAAGAACTTCCGGAGTAATCCGGCCAACTTTTTCAGACTTCTCCCTGAGCCTAGGATCCGGCGTGGTAATAATTTTCATATCTATAAGTATACCATAAACAGATACGATTTACAACAGCCCGGGTGGGTCTAGGGAAACATGGAAGTTGGCATCTAGCCCCTCGCAAGCCTCCAGGAGTGCCTTTCTGGAGCGACTTCTAACGATAATCTGCCAAGTATACCCGCGTGCGGTCCTCTCGTGAAACGCCGGCATCGGTGGGGAAACCATCAGTCGCTCATCTTGCTTTAATTTAGAAACCGTCTCACGCACTTTTTTTAGCACTATCGCCTCTGTTTTCATTGCTATTTCTAACTTCATCACGAAGGTGAATGGCGGAAATTTTGCGCGCCTTCTGGCCCCTAATAGATACTCCGAAAATCCCAAATAATCTTCGGCCACCGCATAGGAAATCACCGGGTGTTCCGGACGAAAACTCTGAATAAAAACCTCTGCCTTAGAGCAGTGGCCGCGCCCTACGCGCCCAATCACCTGAGTAATCAGCTGAAAAACTCGTTCCTCGGCCATGTAATCAGGGAGAGCCAACCCCGCATCCGCCTGCACTACCCCTACTGTGGCCAGCCTCGGCAAATCTAACCCCTTTGCCACTGTCTGCGTCCCCACCAGTATGTCTACCTCGCCATTTTTCACCTCATCATACAGATCGTCCAGCCCTTCGCCCTTCTTATTATCGGCGTCAAATCTCTTTATTCTTGCCTTCGGGAAGAGCCGTGTTAGCTCACTCTCTAGTAATTTGGTGCCAAACCCCCTATGCACTAGCCCTGGATGCCCACATTTTGGGCAAGCTGTCGGGACACGGATATGGTAATCGCAGGTATGGCATACTAATTGATACGAATCCGCATGAAGCGTAAGAGGTAGATAGCAATTTGGACACACGATTTCTTCGCCACACTCTTCGCAAATCGTAAGAGGGGAAGACCCCCGCCTATTATGAAAAATCAGTGTCTGCCACCCTTTATCAAGATTATCTTTTATAGAGGCGAGAAGCCCATTCGAAAAATACTTATTCTTACTAAAATTATCCCTATTTTTAAAGTCCACTACGGAGATTTTTGGCTTCACCGCCTCGGTTTTGGCCTTTTCGGATAATACCACCAGGGAATCAGTCTTTTTTGCCAGATAATAATCATCTATAGACGGCGTTGCAGATCCGAGAACCAGCTCCACCCCAAGCTCTTTTGCCATATAGCTCGCCACGCGAATAGCTGAATATTTCGGTGCATTCTCTTGGTAATAAGTACCTTCGTGCTCCTCATCTATAATAATTAGCCCTAGATCAGCCAAAGGTGCAAACAGAGCAGAACGCGGGCCCACCACCACGAGCGGCTCGGTAGCATTCAATACATCCTCAAAAATTAGATGCCTCTCCGCCTCTGTTTGCTTAGAGTGGAGTAACACTACCTTATCCCCAAAAAATTCCCGAAAAACCCGAACAAGTTGTCCCGTTAAAGCGATTTCTGGTACCAAAAGTATGACTGATTTTTGCCCAGAAAGGGCCCTAAAAGCCTCGCTAAGGTATATATTGGTTTTTCCGCTTCCAGTCACGCCACAAAGAAGTTTCGTGGCTCCTGGGGCCTTTTTTAGGCCTTCTAGGGCCCTTTTTTGTGCGGAGTTGAGCTTGATTTCGTACCCACGGCAGCCATGTTCGGCTTGTTCGGTTTTTGCAATGTTTCGTTCGGTCTGTTCGGTTTTGCGTTTCCGCCTCTGTTTTTCGACCCCATTTGGCAGCAAAAGTCCTACCACGCTAGATAGTGGCGCTTTGTAATACTCACTAATAAAAAATGCCGCCTTCACCAAGTGCATCGGCAACGGTTTTGAATAAAAAACTTTCAAAATCTTTTTACACGCAAAATCTGGTTGAGCAACTTTTTTAGAAATGATGCCTACACATTTTCCACGACCAAGCGGGATTTCTACAATCTGCCCGGGCAAAAGGGAATCACTACTTTCGTAGGTCAAAACACCCTCTCTCCCGTACCGCCTCGCCGGCATCACCTCATAATACATAGATTAATTATATCATTGTTGTAAATTTTACCGAATACATGCTATAATAGGGAAAGCTAAGCGAGGAATTATGCTAGATATATTTGTTACATCACGTGTGCGCCGCAAAATCATCGTTGTTTTTGCTAAATACCCAGATTTCAAGACCCACGTTCGCGGTCTAGCCAAGCTTATCAAGGAAGATCCGGGCAATATACAGAGAGAACTCACACACATGGTGGATGGTAAATTCCTCATTTGCACCAAAAAGGGCAACACCAAAATCTATCAGACCAACAAACAATTCCCGATTTTAAAAGAACTTCAAAGCATCGTGATTAAAAGTCAAAAGGGAAGCAAACCAAGTAAAACTATTGGATAACCCCTGTTAAAAATGAACAAATTATTTGAACAGTTGCTAAAAAACCGCAAAATCGACCTAGATTTTTTGCACCCAAAATATGAAAACCTAATAGACCCATATATATTAAAAGACATGGAAAAGGCCGTGGCTCGCATCAAAAAAGCCGTAGATACTCAAGAAAAAGTCATGATTTACGGCGACTACGATGTAGACGGCGTCACCGCAAGCACCGTTATGGAAGACGCGCTCACCCTGTCTGGGCTTAATCCTCAAAATATCACTATTATGCTCCCAGATCGTTTTGCTGATGGCTACGGCATGAGCCCAAAGCTCATCGAGCGTGCCAAAGAAAAGCAAATTACTCTCGTAATTACTGTAGACTGTGGCTCACGCAATCACGCTATCGTTGAAGAACTAAATACCCTCAAAATCGACACAATCATTACAGATCATCATGAATGCGAAGATACTCTTCCAGACGCCTTGGCCGTAATTAATCCAAAAAGAAAAGACAGCCTAGAAGCTCAACAACCACTTCACGACCTTGCCGGCGTAGGTGTTGCTTTTAAGGTGGCCCAAGCTCTAAAAAAGGAAAATCTCATCCTAGAAGGCCAAGAGAAGTGGCTTCTAGATTTAGTACTCCTCGGCACTATTTGTGATAGTATGTCACTCATTGGTGAAAACCGCATCCTATGCTACTACGGCATCAAAGTTCTAGAAAAAACTCGCCGCAAGGGCCTCGTTGAACTTATGAAATCCGCTCACGTCAAGACCATAAATTCCGAAAGCATCGGCTTCCAGCTTGGCCCACGTCTCAACGCCGCTGGCCGCCTTGAAACAGCAGACATTTCACTTAATCTCCTCCGCGCTAAGTCTTCACCGGAAGCTGCTGCTCTCGCTGCTAAACTCGAAGAATTAAATGCTAAGCGTCGCGTCGAACAAACTGCCGCCACCAAAGAAATCGACCAGCGCGGCATCACGAGCGACCCGGTCATTATCGAAGTAGGGAAATGGCACGAGGGTATCCTTGGTATTGTTGCCGGCCGTCTTCTAGAAACATACAAAAAACCCGCCTTCGTACTTGCCGGAATCGACAATAATATACTAAAAGGTTCCGGTCGTAGTTTTGGCGAATTTAGCCTCGCCGACGCACTTGAACATGTTAGTGATATTATCCTCGGCGGTGGTGGCCACGCTGGAGCCGCTGGTGTTCGCCTAGAGCAAAAGCACCTCTACGAATTCCGCGAAAAAATCAACGCATATTATGATAGTCTAAATCTCAAAAACCAAGAGCAATATCTGAAGTCTACCGCCGACCTAGACGTGGAAGACCTGTCGGATATTGATACCGAATTGATAGAAAACTTGCAACTGCTCGAACCGTTTGGTCCAGAAAACGAAGACCCAATCTTTTGTATCAAAAACGCCCGTATAGAAAGTATTTCTCGCATGGGCGCAGACCAAAACCATCTTCGCCTAGACATTGTAGACAAAAAGGGAAACAAGTTTAAACTCGTCGCCTTCTACGCTCCCGAAAAATGGCTAGAGCTAGATATAGAATCTACTTACGACATCCAATTCCGTCCCACCGAAAACGAGTTTAGAAGTGTCCGTTCGGTAGAAGGAAGAATTATAGACATTTCTTTTTAGCTTATGCTATAATATATATATCATGGCCATACACAACAAACTTATTGTAGGAAGTTTAGTAGCTGCAACTTCACTTTCTGCATTCATTCTTTCTTCTATCAATGTTAGTGCAGACCAATCGAGAGATGCCCTCGTTCGTGTTCAGAGTTCTTGTACTCTAACCGGCGGTGTAAACACTCAACACACGGCATCGATAGCTGCCGGCGTTTACCGAAGCGACATTGGTGAATCGCTCCTAAGCACAGTATGTAACGATGATGGCGGTTTCGCGGTTTACGCAATCGGCTTCACTGGTGATACTGATGGAACAACCACTCTAGTCCACGGTACCGATTCTACCAAAACTATAGCTACAGGCACTGCTACTGGCGGTAATATGTCGAATTGGGCCATGAAATTAACAGCTGTCCAAAATGGCAATAATACCCCAACTATCGAAAATGGCTTTGGCTCATATAGTGCGGTACCTAGTTCAAGCACAAAAGTTGCTTCATATCCATCCGCTACTAGTGCAAACGCGAATGTTTCATTTAAAACTTATTATGCAGCATATATTTCACCTAACCAAGCAGCAGGCACATATTCAGGCAAAGTAAAATACACGCTTGTGCACCCAAACCAGGCAGATTTTGATGGAGGCGTCAAGCCGGGTACCATAGATGAGGACGGTTACTATCCACATAATACGCTTCTTCGTGCCTTTGAAATTGCCTATTCAAACTCCGGCAAACCAATCTACGTAAAGTCGGAAGGCCAAGCGGTCTTAAGGAAGACAACCAA
>JAZNDC010000002.1:0-11534 GCA_045587885.1 Candidatus Nanosyncoccus sp.
TTGATCGAAGCGCTGTATCGTCGTATCGCTAAACTTACCGCCAAGAAAATCGTTCCAGTTGCCGACTGGGCCAAGAATAATAGCATTAATCTCCAATCTGCAACCAATAAGGCTATTCGCGGGACTATACCAGCCTTTAGAGTTAGGGGGCATTGGATGATTGATGAAGATACATGAATATATATAGGCACTATAAAAGGAAAAACGATTAATGAAAAAAATGAAAGTTAGTGAAGAAGGTACTATAGCTAAATTTGATATTAGTAAGAATCTACGAATAGTTAAAAAACTTGGCGAGGGTGGCACTGGGTGTACTTTTCTCCTTTTTGATGAAAGCGTAGAACAACTATTTGCATTTAAAAAATATGTGCCCCCAAGTGAAGATATGAGAGACGAACTATACGATAGATTTGTCAACGAAATTAAATTATTGTTTCACATATCACACCCAAATATAGTGCGAGTCTATAACCACTACCTTTATCCAAGATTAAAAACTGGCTATATTCAAATGGAATACATCGAAGGTAAAACTATAGACCAAATAAACCCTACTGATTATGGAAAAAGTTGGGACGATTACTTTATGGATGCGATCAATGCTTTTTGTTATCTTCAAAATAAAGGAATATTGCATAGGGACATACGACCACAAAATTTAATGATAGACAATGAGGGGATTTTAAAAATAATAGATTTTGGATTTGGAAAACATATTGATAAAGCCAAAGACGAAAATAGCGTGGTTTTAAATTGGCCAGCATCATCACCACCAGACGAGATATTAAATGGCGGTGAATACAACATAGCTACTGAAATATACTATCTAGGAAATCTATTCAAGCATTTGTTGAAAAACAACAAAAATTTTTCTTATGATAAAATATTGAATAAAATGAATCAACGGTCAAGTTCTCTTAGGTATAACTCTTTTGAAGAGATAAAAAATGACATTTTGGAAAAAGCTTTCGGTGAGATTAAATTCTCAAAAACAGAAAAGACAACCTACCTCATGTTTGCAGAGTCGCTAATAGATGCACTAGTAGCTTTCACTAATACGCCAATTTTCAATCGAGATATTGAAAGTGTACAGAATTCTTTAAAAAGTATCGTAAACTCAGCTAAATTAGAAACGGAAATTTTTAATACTCAAGATATCATCAACTGTTTTATTTCATCAGGAGGATTTAGGTACTACAAAAATAGGAGAATGGGCTCAAAAGATTTGATAGCGTTCTACAAATTATTTTCATCAACTACCGCTGAAAAAAGAAAAGCTATAAACGAGGCCTTAATAGCTCGCTTGAGAACTATACCGATAGAAATCAAGCCGGATGAAGACATCCCATTTTAATGCGATATCAATATGCGATTTGAATAGCACCGCGTATATTCATCAGGCTTCTTAAGAATTCCCGTTTGGTGAGGGGCGAGTAGACATTGTTGCTCGGCTTTGCATGGTTGTGGACTGGTGTATTGACCACCCCGAATACACGGCTAAGATCAAAGTGATACCTAAGAAAGATTATCCGTTGCTGATGCCATGCGAGTTCTGAGGTATAGATATACAGGCAAAGGGATTCGAACTTTTAGGGATTTCTGGCCCTACTGGAGCCGAAGAGGTCTAAAAAAATGACAATGAAGAAAATAAAAGAAATACAATGTCAATGCACCCAACAAATACTTCATCTGATGGTATAATAGTGTCATGGAGAAAATGTCAAATACGGCTTTAAATAAGATAGGAGATGTTATCCGTGCTCAAAAGCATGACTCAGATTATAAAAATGCCGTTGAAACATTAAACAATTGGCGTGAGGCTCACGGTGTAATACTGGATAGTTACTACGACAAATGCGTCAAACTAGCTAAAAGGATAGACAAAAATAATATTATTGTAGCTCAAAGGCTTAAACGGCTTCCGACGATAATTGGCAAGTTAAATCGCTTCGAGGATATGAGACTTTCCAGTATGCAAGATATCGCAGGAGTCAGAATCATAGCCAGCGACATGAAGCAGCTATCTGCTATAGAAAAAAGAATAGTAAAGTGGAAACATCTAAAAAGAGTAAGGGACTACATAAACAACCCGAAAGATAGCGGGTATCGTGGCAAACATTTTATATTCGAGAAGAACGGAATGTTCGTTGAGATACAACTCAGAACACAGTTCCAACATATATGGGCAACGTCTGTTGAGACGATAGATATTTTTAGAGGAACATCATTAAAAGAAAAGGATGACAACTCATATTGGCATGATTTCTTCTGCCAAGTTTCATCTATTTTTGCGATTGCCGAAGGTACTCCGGTTATTTCGGTTTATAGCAAATTTGGGATTGCCGAGTTATGCAGTCTGCTTCAAGAAAATATGGGTGCACATCAAATCAACAAAAAGATAGTAAGCTACGCATTAACAGACCCAATCATTAATAACGAGAAAGTTAAAAAAGCATACTATATAGTTGTTACGTTGAATTTTAAAGAAAAGAAAGCAGACGTCATTAGCTTTAAAGAGTCTGAATATCACTTAGCATTTAAAGAGTATAAAACAAGAGAACAGAATAATCCGCGAACAGAGCAAACCGTATTAATTGCACTTAACCAAATTAATAAAATACGTGAGGCTTATCCAAATTATTTTATGAATCTTAGCAACTTTTTAAGCATAATCGATTTCATACTTGCCAAAAATAAGAAAAAAGAGTAAAATATAGATAATGAATATCAAGAGATTGCAACAACTCATCACTGAGGCTTTTGAGCGCGAAGAAAAAGCTAAAGTGGATACACAAGTGGCTAATCGCTAGCTTCTCTCTTTTTCATTTCTTAGTGAATAGATAGACTATTTTCGTTTTGGATATTTTTTCTTTACAAACTCTAGATTAGCATCAAAATCATGGTTTAGCTTACTTTCAACTCCTAAAAATGCGTATAAATCAAACAAATAGCTAATATACGCAAAAATGTCAAATAACCTATAATAAATCAACGATAGATTTTTATCTTCCAGTAATTTGTCGATATCTAATTTCAAATCGTCATCAATGAAATTATGAGAGCGATTTTTTAGATTATCAGATATATTACATAAACTTTTATCAAAGGAGATCCCTAGACTTTTGTTTATAGTTTCATAAAGTACGTCATTTTTATCGGACGTAATAACGCCAATAATCGTCTCTACGTCACGCTTATTTTGCTCAAGAAATCCTAAAATATCTTTTTTGCATTTTTCGTCTTCCCAGAAATTCTCTTTTCGCTTAGATTCAACTTTGCCAGGAAAATGGAACCATTCTACGCCACCATAATAGCATAGAATTGGTTTTGCGCTCATAAGAAAATAGCGAGCGAACATATGTGACTCGTTAATGCTTTCCATGAATCGAAAGTTGTCTAGAAGAATCCTTTTTGCTTTTTGCTTTTCGAAGTACCTCAATAATACTGTCGTCAACAGACTGGCTGCAACGCCCGATATTAAAGCTATAATGATATCATAAAAGGCTGTTTGGAATATTCCACAATTACAATCCTCTGGCATTATTGATATAACCTTTCTTGTATTATGTAAAATATTATACCGCCCCTATGACACAACCTCAAATAAAGATTAGTATTTTGAGTAACAAATTCCTATAAAAGTGAGGGGCGACCAGGCGTTGTTGCTCGGCTTTGCATGGTGGTGGACTGGTGTATTGACCACCCCGAATACACTGCGAAAATCAAGGTTATACCTAAGAAAGATTACCCGGTGCTGATGCCGTGCGAGTTCTGAGATATACATATACAGGCAAAGAGATTCGAACTTTTAAGAAAATACAGCTCAATTGGAGCCGCAGAGGCTTAAAACAATGTCAATGAAGATAATAAAAGAAATACAATGTCAATGGCAGACTTGCACCCGATGATATAATTAAAGTAGTAAACAAGGACTTATTTATGCCAAGACCACGCAACAAACAGGACTTATTAAAAGCCGGCGAAGAGTACTACGCTAAACTAATCGAAATGGCTGATTCAATGAGCGAGAAAGAAATGAACACCGAGTTCGACTTCTCCGGCGACTCATCGAAGAAAGAACGCCATTGGGGGCGCGACAAGAATCTACGCGATATTTGGGTACACCTATACGAATGGCACCGAATGTTGCTAGAATTCGTCGATACAAACTTAAATAAAGGTGGTAACGCACCATTCTTACCAGAACCATACACTTGGAAAACTTACGGCGATATGAATGTTGAATACTGGAAGAAACACCAAAAGACTTCACTAGAAGATGCTAGAAAGATGTTTGAGAAATCCCACAAAGACGTCATGAAGTTAGCCGAAAGCCTGAGCGAAGAACAACTATTCACCAAAGGCATGTATCCTTGGGTTGGCGGTTCTGTGCTTGGCTCGTATTTCGTGAGCGTTCTCTCATCTCATTACGACTGGGCGATGAAGAAGCTCAAAGCGCATAAAAAGAACTGCGCATAATACCGCTCTAGTGGCGCACCTCTAACCGAAAAGAGGTATTATGGCAAAACACCACCCATTCAGGAAAACTAAACCCGGCGAGCCAATACCGGTTACTGCTCGTGAGCTCGAAAGCTTTATACTCGAACATAACGGCAGATTCAATTCGCGCGATTACGACAAGTTTGAGCGTATGGAGTTAACAGCATCACCTATTCGCGACGCGATTCACGAGTTAAAGACTTATTCCCTAGAAACACTAGCACAGCGCTTCGATGTGCGCCTTTTTGGGCGCGGTAAGCGCGTTTTTGCGAGGTTAGACGCCGAAGACGACAAATGGTACTACTTTTCCCTCGCATACATTCCACGCGCGCTAAATAACCGCGATGTGAATGACGCGATGGTTCAGATGTTTTTCATAGGTAAGTGGCGAGTCCACAAGTTCTCGCTCTGGGCCGAGCCGGAAGACATCAACCATTACGGCGACGATTCTAACAAAACATTCTATCAATTAGTCAATAGATAGCATCCACTTGGACACAATCGGGTTTTGAAAGTTATTGTGCAGAAAATAGGGGTGGGATTTTTTCTTGACACGAAACGGTGAATTGCTGCGAAATATACGCTCAAAAAGCTGGTCGACCCAAGCGAGAAAGAGCGCGTCTCATGGTATAATAAAAGAATGGAGAAACCAGAAATTAGAGCCTATTTAGACGAGACAAGGCACCTTAAAACAAACATAGGGCCTATGGTTTTGGGCGGAATCTGGGGTACTAAAGAAATATGTGCTTCTTTTAATAACAAAATAAAAATGATCAAAATTAAGCATGGCATTCCTACGAGCCAAGAACTAAAGTGGACAAAAGTTAGCCCTGCAAAGCTAGATTACTACAAAGAGGTGCTGGAAACATTTTTAAATGAGCCGGGCGTGAACTATCGAGGAATAATAATAGATAAACAATTAATAGATTATGAACGCTTTGGTTTGACCGAAGACGATTTTTACTATAGGATGCAGTACCTTGTAATCAGGAATATTGCGTGCCACCGTTTAGCAAAATATAGACTATTTTTCGACTATAAGGATACTTGGTCTAGCCATAAAGCAAACGGCACTGTGGACTATCTAAAGAAAACTGGACGATTGGCTGGCGATGATTTCGATGCGCAGCCATTACGATCAGACGAAGTGGCATTATTGCAGGTGGCGGATTTCTTAAACGGCTTATTTGCATACGCTAATAGCGATCAGAGCGAACAAAAATCAGAAGCGAAAAAAGAGCTAGTCCGCATCTTAGAAGAAAAATCTGGGGTTTGCCCAACATGCGATTCTCCTAGTGCAAGCGAAAAGATTAATATACTAATATGGCAGCCGAAAGTGACTTTCAAAAATGGACTGGCTTCCTAATGAACTCTCGTTGCTGTCCGGAAACCTAGAGGACGATTACGGTAAATTATTCGAAGTATTCAGGCGCGACTTTATCGAAACGCAATTGTATTTCTCTGGCGAAAGAGTAGTATACCAAGAAGCAATTGATCGTAATGCCCCTGGAGAGTATCCACACGGCTTCACTCATTTGATTACCAGAAAAAATGGTGGACAAAGAATTATCGACTATGACCGAGCAACGAAACTACCGTGGGTCCGAGCAATAATCGAACATTCAGACGATCCATCTATTGCTGTAATAAAGAAAACACAGTCAAGCGAAAAATACGGCCTAACAGACAATACTTATCTATGGTTAGAGAGTCGTGATTTTCTTGTGGTACTACGCCGCATAACAAAAGGTTTTTATCAAGGCCAGATGTTAATAACTGCTTATGCCGTCACGGAACAGTATGAAAGAAAGCGGTTATATAAGTGGTTAGAAGAAGGTAAAAATTTAGGCAATTAGAAAACGCCCAGGGGGCGTCTCTATAGCTAATCATACGCTTGGTATGTCAGTACCTTTATTATATCACGATATTATATAATAAGTCAATAGTCTTGTCAAAAAGATTATGGCAAACAGGGGTGTAATTGTGGAAAAACATAACCATAATAACAAAAAATAGTCTTGACAAAAAAATAACTTGCAAAAATTGATGAACGATCATAAGATCCGATCATGAAATACACGATCACGATAGAAGAGACCGTCGCTAAGGATTTCGAAGTCGAAGCCGACAGCGCCGATGAGGCCTATGAAACAGCCGAGCGGAAATATAAGTCAGGTGAATTCGTCTTAGATCCTGGCGAATGCCAGTTTAGACAAATAGCTATAACGAATCCGAGCAATGAAGCTACGGAGTGGCGAGAATTCTAAAGCTATTCAATCTTGTTAGACTTCTTAAGATTACACTTCTGGCACAAAATGCGGATGTTATCGGCCGACAAGCTGGTACCGCCTTTAGAAAATGGCAGATCATGATCAAAGTGTAGATTTTCAGTCGAACCACACAGAACGCACTTACCGCCGTCGCGAATATATACTTCCTGCTTCACACTGCTAGGAATAAGCCTTGTATGCGGCAGTTCACGAATATCAGCAGCATCCCCGGCATTTTCAGGATCCGATTCATCAAGTTTCAAAATAAAGCGAAAGACGTTTCTTTTGCCATCGTTAACAGTTTTATAGTCTACTAAATCAAACATGCCTTTGAGCGACCAGCGATTAGGGATAATCTTTTCGTAGACTTTTACCTTCTCGGGCACTCCGGTTTTCTTAAAATACTCAACTGCTTCAATGAACTTACCATTTTCCGTTAAACTACCAGATGAAGTATAGGCTTCCTGATCATGCTCTTTATAGTAATCTTTGGGACATCGTGACCTTCGTACTCGATCGTAACCCCATCCGGATAAATACAATCATTATATGGAGCATTGTCTCTTCTGGACATCAAAATAATAGAATAATTAGGGTTAATACCGTAATTCATCCCTTTTTGTGATACGTGCTCTTTTCTAGCGATATCATACCATTCAACAATGGAATCATTCGTCCAGTCCATACCTATATTATACCATTGACTATGCTCAAAACAGTGGTCATATATGATATAATATTGGTATGGAAGAAGTCAAGGCGGCGGTGATAAAATTCACGAAAGATAGAGACTGGGACCAGTTTCATTCCCCTGCCAACTTGGCAAAATCAATTGCGATTGAGTCCGGTGAACTTCTTGAATGTTTTCAATGGAACGACAACTACGACAAAAAAGAAGTCTGTAAAGAACTGGCCGACGTAGTAAATTATGCGATTCTCCTAGCCGACAAGCTCGGCGTCAGTCTCGAAGATATTGTTATGGAAAAATTAGAAGAAAACTCTAAAAAATACCCAGTAAACAAATCTAAAGGTAATAGCAAAAAATATACGGAATTATAATATGACAGAAAAATCCTTCCAAATTAGAAATTATTCTTTCGACCAAAAAGCAATCAACAACTTGGCCGTAGAAGATCATTTGGAAGAAAACTGGCCAGTAGTTTATCAAATTTATAATAACCAGCAAATCTACATTGGCGAAACCACAAATCTTAAGAACCGCATGAACCAGCACTTGGCGAATGTTGAGAAATCAAGTCTTAGGCATGGATCCGTAAAAGTAGTTTTCGATGAAACATTTAACAAAAGTGCTGCACTAGATTTAGAGTCTTATCTCATTCAATATTTTAGCGGTGACGGAAAGTTTAAGGTTCTAAACCGCAATGACGGCATGTGCGACCGCGATTATTACAAGAGAAAAGAATATCGCGAAACTTTTGAAGAAATTTGGAACCGCCTCCGCGAGTTAAAAATTGCCGATAAAACCATCTCAGAAATCAACAATTCTGAATTATTCAAGTTTTCGCCATATAAGAACCTGAATTTCGAGCAGTTAAACGTAGTAACTGAAATCGTTAGAATATTGACGAGGCTATCACACATGATGTAAAAAGCCTTTCTGTCATCGATGGTGATGCTGGTACCGGCAAAACTATCGTCATTATGTATCTCGCAAAACTATTGGCTGATCTGCAGTCATTTGATAACCAAAATGACGATATCGATGACGAGTCCAACTTTAATATTTTCTTCGAGCTAGAGCATATTAACCAAAACTTCAAAAATAAAAGTATCGCTTTAGTGATTCCGCAACCGTCTTTATGCGGACGCATCCGCAAAATCTTCGATAAAATCGATCTCGGCGGCGCAAATATTAGAATCTTTTCACCAATCCAATTTGGCAAATGTGATGATAGTTTCGACATTACATTAGTGGACGAGGCACATCTTCTGAAAGTAGGTGTTACCGGCACACTAGGTAAACAAGTTCATGAAATTGATCAGAAGATTTTCGGCGATACCGGCATTCATTCGGAATTAGATTGGATCATGGCTAAGTCTAAGAATGTAGTTTTGGTATTTAGCGATCAGCAGCGTATTCGTCCGGCTAATATTAATCGTAACGATATCTTGCAATATGCAGACGAGTTTAATAAACGCGAGTACTATCTCAAGACACAAATGCGCTCACTTGGTGGTAAAAAGTATATCGATTATATTCACGATATTCTATCAAACGGCTTTAGGCCTAGAGAAAAAGAAACCTTCAAAGGATTTGAAGCGAAAATTTTCGATAACATCAAAGACTTTGCGGAGGCTATGGAAAAACGCGAAGCCGAGTATGGTTTATCACGCATGGTGGCCGGCTTTGCTTGGAAATGGAATTCTAAAAACAACAAAAGCGCATACGACATTGAAATCGATGGTATGAAATTCCGCTGGAATAGTACCCAGAATAACTGGATTGGCTCCAAAAACGCACCGAAAGAAGTTGGCAGCATTTATACTGTGCAAGGTGATGATTTAAACTATGTCGGAATTATCATCGGAAACGATTTGATTTATCGTGACGGAAAACTCGTGTTCAATCGTAAAGCCTGCGCAGACTCCGGTGCCATGAAACGCAGTCAGCGCCAAGTTGCAAATAACGAACAAATAAATGAAGATGATATGCTTGAGCAAGTACTAAGAACTTATAGAATCCTCATGAATCGCGCAGTGAAAGGTGTTTATATTTATGCGTGTGATGAAGCACTGCGTGTATATTTAAGTAATTATTTCAACAACTAATATGGAATTATTTCTTTTACTGCCATTAGTCACAATAGTATTCTTTATAGTAATTGCCATTGCATTTATTGTTGGTTTTTATAACTCAGATCGATTTAAGAATCCAGAGGAATATAAAGATGCTGGCAGCACTGGCGAGCGAATTATTTATACCACGCTACGTGACAAAATACACATTCCAGAAAAACAGATACTAAGAAACGTTTACATACCAACTGCAGACGGAAAAACATCAGAAATCGACTTATTAGTGGTATCTAGAAAGGGACTTTTAGTTTTTGAGTGCAAAAACTACGCCGGCAATATTTACGGAGATTTGATGCGCAAGAAATGGATACAATACTTAGACAAACAGAAAAATTTCTTTTATAATCCATTTTTGCAGAACAAGAATCACGTCAAACATCTCAAAAAGTATCTAGAACAATTTGGCGATTTACCGTCATATCCTTTCGTAACGACAATTTCGCGCGGCAAATGGAAAGTTAGAAATCTTGGACCAAACGATTATTTTCTTGGCTACAACTGTCATTTAATAGACATTTATAATACCTTGCCAGACTCTGGGTTAATAATAAAGCATTATTCCTCTATTATGAATAGATTAATCCCGCTGTCTAGACCAAACGAAGAAGTAAAAAAGCAGCATATAAATGCTATAAAGCCTGGTTATTATGGAAGCTGAAGAATATCCAATTACATGGAAAAAGGATAAAAAACCTATTGAATATAGGAGCTTGAATGCAGCAAAATCCAAGCTGCGTTTCTTAAAATCCTTAACGGATGTATCGTCACCTAATCAAGAAAACCCAGATTTTGTCTTTATTGACAATGTTAATCATAGAATAGGTATAGAGCATTTTTGCATAGACATATCTATGGGGAGTCGTAAGAATTCTGGCACGAGAATATCTCAATCCACGATTAGACAAATTTATGAAAAATACCATGGCAATATTATTAGTCGTGAGAATAATGCTATTTTTGACATGGAGACTATGTTAAATCGCCTAGTAAAAGATTGGCAAAACTTTAAATATCAGACATTTTGTAATAACTTTAAAAGAGTTTTCGACGATCATTATCTCAAAATTGAAAAATACAAAGCAGAATCACGTTTGACAAATATAGGATTTCTCATTGAATTTCTCGTGCCTAACTCCGTATACAAAATTTCATCAAACGGTGAGCCACTTCACCTTCAAGAGCTACACGATTTTCCATTAACGTCGGAGTTATGGCAATTATTGCACAGGTCATTAAACAATCTAGATTTTATAATAATAGATACTAATCAGTTTGCAAAAAATAAAGATAATATTTTATGGATTGACAAAGAAACATCGCCAAAAAAACTAATTAAAGAATTTGCGCCGCCGCTAAAGGGAGAAAATGGCAAAGCTAAATTAAGATTGGCTAATTAGCCCCAAATCGCCTTTTGCTCTCTGCGAGGACAAATTAAACAAGAACCCTTCTCGAATTGCCTATTTTAATATATAACTAATCGCGGCTATCCTCGCAGAGTGTTCGTATTTAAACTTACCTTCGCAAGAATTGCAAGTTTTCGAACTCTACCAAAAACAGGGGTGGAAATGACAAAGAAACGTTCGTTCACATATCTCCCCACACTTCCAAAACGCTTATGCTTGGTGTTTTCGAACTTATGTAATATACTTATGTTAATTGCGGTGCAGAGTTCTGCGCCTTTCTCCAGTAAGAGGGGGTAGCCCCTCATATTTTATGCACAGGTTCTGCACCACAAGTGATACTTGCCAAACGGCAACACTTCGGGTGGAGAAAGAAAAGTATGTACCTTAAATGCAAAAGGAACAACCGGTCGTAGAAGACCGAAAAGAAGCCGTCAAAAACCTAGTGCAATTACTTTGCGCATTAGACGACATAGACGATTCGCCAGAGCGCGAGTCCAACAAAGAGAAAGGAGTGTGCGACGACGGAGTAGTTGTCGTGTTCTAA
>JAZNDC010000003.1:0-7184 GCA_045587885.1 Candidatus Nanosyncoccus sp.
GTCATAGAAAAATCTGAAGTACCAATATTGTGGTTGGATACCTTTTTCATTACCCAGATAGCAACAGCTCTTTTCCGTAAAGGCGCTGGCCAACCATACGACAAACACCTACTAAAAATTTACTCCGACCTAGTAAAATTACGACAAGAAAGAAAAATAATAATATTTGAGAGTAGCCAAATTCTGGAAATAGCAGTTAGGAAGGAATTAATAAAACTAAGTGGCCAAGTACTCACTAGACTATCTGGCGGTATTCGCGCAGATTGTTTCGAAACTCGCAATAAACAAATTTCTCAAGCAATTGAAGCGCTCACGACGAATAGTTCGGATATATGTAAGCTATCATGGAGAGATATTTTTAGAGATGATCCGTTAAAAGATCAAAGCGTCTGCGGAATCTTAGTACGTTGCGATCTTGCGCTGGATATCAGAACAAATAATTCTCGAAAAACCATAGATGCAGTATATGATCAATGGAATAATATTCGCAATAAACATATAGTGAATGGAGAAAAAAGGACTTTTGCGAGGCAATTTGAGCTAGAAAAAACAGGAGCCAGTAGATTATCGCGTGATGCACTTGAAGCTGTCAGAAACAGGACTGAAAACTGGCCAAGCATGTATCAAGTATATTTTGAGACTGTGGCAAGATTTGCAAAACTAGTGAAAACTCTGAAGCCCGATATCGAAGATGCCGAACAATATGTCGTTGATTTTTACAATACAGATCATTATTTTGAGCTGCCATTTGTGCATATCCAATCAACGCTATTTGCTGAGAGATTATGCGGAAATGAAGCTTTTAAAAAGAGTGACCAGAACGATATAGATAACATTTCTACATTCTTACCCTACGTAAATTATATGCTTCCGGATAAAGCCATGAAGGATAAAATTGAAAAACATAAACTTGATAAAAAATACAACACCAGACTAATCCGTGCTAGCGATCTTGATTCAATTATTAAGAACATCCAGGATAAATAAAGACCTCTAAATGCTTGTAGTGACGGTCATTCTAAGGTGTTTTTTATGCTATAATTATATAATGCAAATATTTGTTGTATGATATTATATATGAGCACAATTGAGATGCATTTAAATGAACGAGTTTATCAGTTGATAAAAAATGGGACCAAGCGGATTGAAGTGAGGCTTCTTGATGAGAAACGCAAAGGAGTGCGGCTTTGTGATGAAATCATTTTTATTAATCGGGCGGATGACGACGACCGGGTGCGCGCCAAGGTGATTGGGCTTTTGTTTTACAATAATTTTGCGGAGCTAGTTGCTGATTATGAAATTGAGATTTTGATGGACAAGTCTATGACGAAAGAGGATTTGCTTAAAGAGTTGAACAAGTTTTATTCTGCCGAAGAGCAAGCAGAGCTTGGGGTGGTAGGGATTAGGTTTGAGTTGATATAATATATATATGAACAACGAAATCGAAGCACAATTCTTAGATATCAATAAAGACGTAATCAGGGAAAAGCTGGTTAGCATTGGCGCGAAGTGCGAGAAGCCAGAAGTCTTGATGCAACGTGTAGTTTTTGATATCGAGTCAAAACGTTTTGCGAGAGTGCGTGATGAGGGCGGTGGCAAGATCGTAATGACTTACAAAAACGTGATGGATGACAATTCTATCCTTGGCACTAAGGAAGTAAACCTTACAATTGATAACTACGAAAACGGTGTGCTATTTCTAAAAAGCTGCGGGTTAAAACCAAAGGCCGAGCAGGAATCTTACCGCGAAACTTGGACTTATGGCGATGTAGAAATCTGTATTGATACTTGGCCATGGATTCCAACCTTTATCGAAATTGAAGGACCAAGCGAAGATTCCGTATGGAACACCGCAGAAAAGCTAGGCTTAGATAAGTCTACTGCAAAATTTGGCTCCGTAGATACTACATATAAACACTATTATGGCGTAGACCCTGACGTGGTAAACTTCCACACACCAAAGATTACTTTCGATATGGGCCCGCCTGAATGGGCGAAAAACTAGGCACGGCATAGTTGCAAAATTGAGTAAAAAATTGTATAATATTTTTAGTAACTAAAAATATTTCAGTTGGCACTTTAGTAAAAAGGTAGGTGATTATGTATGCCAAGAGATTACGAGTTAGACAGAATCAAAGCACAGGAACAAGCTGCATTTCAGAGGAAGCAATCTGCGTGGGCTAATTATAAGTCAGCGAAGGATCGTGCTGACTATGCGTATGACGAGATGCAAACTGCATGGGATGAGCGTGTTCGCGCACGTGATGAAATGAATCGTGAGTTTGAACAAATGCAAGCCGAAAGAGCCGCATACGACGATGTCTGGGATGAATATGGCAGAATCCGAGACGCTAATAACGCGCGCATCGATTATTTGAGACAAGAAGCTGATAGTGAACATCAAGCGATGCAAAGGTGTTTTGAGCAGGCTAGCCAAGAGTATGAATATGGAGACAAGGCTATGGCTTCTGCTTATTCTCAGGAAGGGCATGAACACAAAGATCGCCGCGATGAGCTTAACTATGAGATTAGCGCTCTTTGTAATGAGGTAAAAGAAGCAAAGCAAAATGCACAGTGGAGAACTCAGGGCGGCAGGAACGGTGGATTCCGATATGCAAAAGATGCTTTTGAATCTGCAAAGGCACGTCACGAAACTGCACAGAGTAATTTTAAATAATTGAAGGCAGAGCGCGACAGGCTGAAAAAAGAATTTGAGTACGCGAAGGAAGAGCACGAGAGGTTGAAAGCAGAATTCCAAAGCAGGCTTGAAACAGTAAAAAGGGAGAGAGAAGCTGAAAAATCTGCGGCAATGCGCAAAGTGGAAGTGGCATTATTAAAAAAACCGGCGTACTGTGGATCGATTTTTGGAAAGGATGCAAAAATTGTGCCACGTGATGACGGTAGCGGAAAGACGGATGTATATTATGGAGGTCTGGAAGCGGCGGGAGATGGTATAGGCCATGGTCATGCGGTGATTGAACGAGATGGGAATGTGACGTATCTTAGGGATGCGTGGCAGGATCATAAGGATTATATTATTGATGATCGAAAGGCTAAACCTTACAATTAAATCCTACTTAATGGCTAGTCTCTGACTAGCCATTTTTTATGCTATAATCATCTTATGATAGACTACAGAGAAAACGATGAAATAATTAAGATTGCAGAGAAGTTTGGTGTTTTTGATTTGACTTTTGTTGAAAGAGTGAATGCAGGGCCGGATGAAGAGCTCTATTTCTTGAAAGATAAAGAAGGTAATGAATACGGTATTTGGGAGCGTGATTATATGTCTGAGCTTGATTATGAAAAGTCTGTTTTGGAGAAGGAATTTAAAGTATTTGTAGATGAATGGCTGAAAGCAGACGGTGAAGAAACTTATGATGACGGTGAAAGCTTTGCAATGTTTAAAATGAAGGAAAAATAAATGGATCAGTATGTAAAGCAAAGCATCGATGCTAGGAAAAATGCGATTTTTGCAGCATATAAAGTAGACGATGTGATGAGCAAAAAAATTGAAGCGCTGTTTTCTGAAATCGAGAAACTCGGCAGGGAAGCAAAAGACGCTGGGGATTTTGAGACAAAGTTTGCCGCGAGCCCATTAAACCAAAAATATCTAGATCTTTTTACCGAAGTTGCGACGAACTCGCAGCCGGCAAATGCTCCGGAAGTGGCAAAGCCGAAAATTGGTAAAACCATTGCTGGCGGTGTGGCGGCTGGCGTGGCCGAGAGCGCTCTAGACGACGTGACTCGCCGTGTGATACCAACTCGTGCAGCTGTACATCAAAAGGCAACTGATGCGCTTCGCGATGTTCCGGTGGTAGGTGATGCGATGGATATTAGCCAAAAAGCTGGCTATGCCATGCATCTTGGCAAACTTTTTCGAAAAAAGAAAAAAGAAGACTAATTCCGCATTTGATTGAGCACTAAAAGCATAACCCTATTTGTGATAAAATGGGGTTATGAATATTTTGGATTTTTCAAAAGGAGTTGAAAGATTGGTGAACCCGATGGAGGTCGGGAAGGTTCTTTATATGCAAACAAAAATGAAACATTTGCCTGTCTTTTTACAGAAAAAGATTGTAACGAGCGCATCGAAAAAAGCGAGCAAGATGCCTTTTGTGGTGGAACCGTATTGCACATTTTTGTTTTATGAAATTACTACGCCAGAGAAGATTCAAAAATACTTGCCAGATGGATTTGTGCCGGCAAAAACTGCTGTGTTCGATGGTGGGCCAGAAAAATACTATGGTATTGTAACGATGTTTAGAATTCACACGAGTGTGTTTTGGGGTGCTAGGACGGAGTTTTATTTGGTGGCAGAGAATTCTGAGACTGGACTATTATCTTGGATAATGTGTGATTATATTAGTGATACGATTTCGTACGACGAAAAACATGGGCTAAAATCGCCGGATGCTTTGGGGTCTGTAATGACTACTACTTGCGAGGGTGATTTTGTATGTGATATGAAAAATGAGGACGGGAAAAAGTACGCGCAGTGCGAAATGAATCTAATGAAAGCTAAGATGAAACCGTTGAACCAAAGACTTTGGATAGAGGGAAATACTTCGATTGCCTATGGACGGGCGTCTGGCGAGGCGGATGGGGATTTGTTCTCGCTTACATTTTTTCCGGAGGAAATGAGACAAGCTTTAGAAGTGCCGCTAGAAGATGTGCGAATGGCTGATGTGTTTTGTGGTGTAGACAAAGTTGGTGGCGTGCTAGAGCGCGCGGCAACTTTTCCGTTTGCCCAGCATATGCTAAGTGACAGCCCGGGGCAGAGGACGCATTACGGGAACGAAGAAAAACTACGCGCTGCTGTTAATGCGGTGGACTTCAAAAAGATCAAAACGCTTGGGAAAAAGTAAATGAAAAAAATTAAACCGTTAGAAAAATACCAGAAGATTGGAATACTGCTACTTGTGGTGGTGATTTCTGGATTTTTTGGATGGGTATATGAATTTATTTTTTACTTTTTTGACGGCGGCATGAATGGGTTTTATATGCAGGGCGGAAATTTCTTGCCATGGATTAATATTTATGCGATTGGCGCGCTAGTGATTCTTTTGACTACTTGGCGACTTCGCAAATATCCGTGGGCGGTGTTTTTGATTTCTGTGGTGACGACTGGCATTGTGGAGTTTGTGGGTGGATGGTTGGTTTATACGATTGGTAATGGCACGAGGTATTGGGATTATAATACAGAGATTTTGAACTTTGGGAATATCGAGGGTTTTGTGTGCCTTAGGAGCGTGCTTTTCTTTGGCGTGTCGGCACTGATTCTTACATATATAATTGTGCCGTTTTGTATTAAGTTGGCGCGGGGAATGGGTAAGAAGGCGTTTCTTGCGCTTTCTATTTCGCTATTTTCTGTTGTGATGGTGGATGAAATTTATAATATGCTGGCTTCGCACGTGTTTGGCTGGCCGGATGCGATGGAGTTTTATCGGAGCCTTGGCTTTAAATATTTAGAAAAATAAGGAGTCAAATGCGCCCGATTAATCTTGGCCCTCTTCGTTTGGAGAGGGCTTTTTATTGTAAAAAAATTAGTTTTGTGATATAATAGTGTGAGGTCGGTCCGGTAAGCGCTTCGCGCTTTCCGTCGGTCATTCGCATTATAATTAAAAGCAAGCTTTTGGTTATAATACTCATTCGGTCCGGTAGCTCAGCTGGTTAGAGCACGAGCCTCTTAAGCTTGGTGTCGAGGGTTCGAGCCCCTCCCGGATCACCAACAGGGGAACCTGTGGAAAACTCAGGTTCGAAGATGAAATTAAATGGTGATTTATATCTGTAAATCACCCTTTTTTGTGCATCAATTTCAAGGTTCGAAACCATATTTCTGACCAAAATGTCCTTTTCGACGAGATCTCCTTTTTCTAACCTGTTAATTAGCGAATTTAGCGAGTTCGAAAACTTTTCGATAGTCATGCGCAATTTTTCAGGATTCTTGATTTTGGCTTCAATTTGCTTGATTCTTTCGTCGATATTTACAACATCATTTTGCAAATCCGCCATGTCCTTTTTGAGCTTGTCTTTGACGGCTTTTGGCGACTCTTTGTCCAGCTCCGCGTACTTTTCGGCAAGGTCGTCAATCTTTCTTTGTTTCTGTGTTTTCTGGCCGAGTAGCTCGTGTTTCTCGACAGCGAACTCCTGCATCTTTTTGTTCGCGTATTCGCTCATATCGTCGACAAAGCTTGTAAAATCGTATTTCTGGCTAATACGGCCGAATTCCTCGTAGAGTTGGTCCATAATCACATGCATGCGTATATTGTTCTTTGGGCGCGTACAGGCCTTATTATGGCATCGATAATTGAGGTAATACGTGCCAGAGTGGCCGCGGTTTCTGGCCGGTATCATATAGTGGCCACATACTGAGCATTTGATAAGGTGGCGGAACGGCAAGAAGTATTTGCCATGTGTGGCTTTTTGATTCTCGTAGCAGGAAGATTGGATCGAGCCACGGTCTTTTCTAAACATTTTCTGAACTTGGTCGAATTCTTCTTCGGTTACCATTGGTTTGAAGTTTGGCGTTACTACGCGTAAGTCTACATAATTGCGACCTTGCTCGAGAATTCCATAGTAGAACGGATCGTGGAAGATGCGGTTCGCGGTGCTTTCGCAGACGCCGTAGCTTCTGACGTGCTTGTTTCGGCGCGATAGTTTTGTAGAGCGTTCCACGTTGTTCATCTTCCAGTAACGGTAGACTTCCATTTGTGACGCGCCATTTAGAATCATTTGCCAGCCTTTCTGGATCATCTTGAAGTTCTTGTCTGGCTTGTAGTAACCGGATACGTCGTCACGGATATAGCCCCACTTTGGCATACCGCCGGACTTACCTTGTTCAAGGTTAGAGTCGACGCCACGTTGCACGCTTTCGGACAGATGCTCTGAATATTGCTTCGAAAGCGCAAAGAGCATGTTTAGCGTCAGCTTACCGCTTGAATCGTTATGGAATTCAAAAGTCGGGAAACGTAAGTCTTTGATGACTCCGTTATCAACCATATCGACAACCATTCCGGCTTCGAGCGAATTACGTGATAAGCGGTCTGGGTGCCAGGCGAGAATGGCGTCGTACTTGCCTTTCTCGATATCTTTTAGCATCTGCGAGAAAAGCGGACGGTTGCCGGATTTCTTCGCGGATTTTGATTCTTGGATTGGTTCGCCAACTAGAAGCAAACCATGAT
>JAZNDC010000004.1:0-10184 GCA_045587885.1 Candidatus Nanosyncoccus sp.
TGTTGGTATGCTGCAGCCAATGCTACTCCATCCACTATCTCCACCGTTATTAGATTATATGATCCAGATATTGATGAAGAACGTGACCCAACCCGTGGTAGGACTAGTGAGTGGGGGATAACGTTCCATAATGCAGTACCAACCATACTCTGCGATGAAGAACAAGTGAATGAAATAACCAAGAAACAGGACGTCTGGGCAGACAGTGGCGAACCAATCACTTCTGGGTCAACTGGCAAGTTGATCAAAAACAAGAATCTTGCCCCAGAATTTTCCGTTGGTGGGTATCAATTTGATGGTTGGTGTACGGTTCGTCCAAGCAAAGACGATGCAGATAATTGTAAAGGCACTAAGTATGAAGATGGCGGTACTATTAGTATAGAGTTATCAGTACATCCAAGTAGAGTTGACCTTTTCGCGCTATGGAAAAAGTACCCAACATACAAAATTGAATACAACGGCAATTACGGTAGAAATGAAGGTAGTGGTAACCAAAGAACTTACGAATATGGTGGTGGGTGCAAAACCAAAATTAAAACCAACTGGTTTAAAAAATATGGTTATAGTTTTGTAAACTGGTGTACCATAGCATCAACTGATGCCACTTGTATAGGTACAACTTACAGGCCAAAAGATGAATTTACTACACCTACAACCGGCGGTACACTCCACCTATATGCCACTTGGAAACCAAGATACTATACTATTGTCTACGATGGAAATGGGAGCACTGGTGGTTCCACGGCAACACAAAAAAACATACTAGCAGGGACTAGTAAAAAATTAAGCAAAAATGGTTTTTCTAAAGACGGGACTGAATATATCTCATATGAATTCAATGGTTGGAAATGCATAGAAGGGTGTAGCAATATCAATAGCAAAGACATCTACCCAAATCAAGATACAGTCAATACCAAAGAAGCTGGTAGTGGCACCATCAAGATGCAGGCACAATGGAAAGAAACAAAATATTACAAAGTTAAATACCGCAGTAATGGTGGCACTGGAAACGAGTATGCCCATAAGTCGATTGTCAACGTAGCATCAACAGTCTTGGATAACAGGTTTACTAGAGAGGGGTATTCATTTGTTGGTTGGTGCCATGCTGTAGCAACCTCTGGCACCACCAAGGAAGACTGCAAAAATGAGGGGGGTACATATTATGCAGCAGGCAGCACGATCAATTCATCTTCTCATGGAACGATAAATCTCTATGCAATTTGGAAAAAATCTTGTCAGGCAAAAACACATGAGTATAGTTACGAAGGATCCATACAATCATTTACTGTTCCCGAAGGTTGTGGCGGCACATATACTTTTGAGGTATGGGGTGCACAAGGAGGTGGCGATGGCGGTGGCTTGGGTGGCTATGCTATAGGTAAAAAATACTTGTCTGCAGGAACCACGGTCTACATCGGTGTAGGTGGACGAGGCGGAGCTAACTCAGGTGGTTATAATGGTGGCGCTGCCGGTGGAGAAACGGGAAACAAACGATATGGTGGTGGTGGAGCCACGCATATTGGTACAAAAAATCAAGTATTAAGCAGCTATAGCTATAACTCGAAATCTAATCTAATTATTGTAGCAGGCGGCGGTGGTGGCTCAGTGTATTATGGGCGTACTGGCGGAGGAACAAAAATTGTAAATGGGAAAGACTATTGCCCAGATGATTGTGCTAGTTTTGGTACTAACGGATACAATGGTTGTCAAAACCAAGGTTTTTCTAATGGTACTGGTGGTTGGGTGCAGATATTAGCCGTTACTGAACAATGGGTTTATGGCGGCAATGGTGGCGGCGGCTCTGGTTCGTCTGGGAATGTCCCTGGTGGTAGTAATAACATCAAATCCACTTGTGCGAATGGATATGATTCTTCTTGTAAAGAAAAATTCGCGAGAAAAGCAGGCGGTGGGGGCACTAGCGAAAACTCTGGTGGTGCGGGTTCTTGGGCTATGAACCACTTTGACCCAAACTATGGTCACGACAACAATGGAACCTGGATAATGGACCACGAGAATGGTAGCGGTCCATACTATGGTAATTGGGTCGGTTTTAGTGGGAGTTTCGGTAAAGGTGGTGACGGAATATCGGTCAGTGGGAGGACATGGGAAAGCTCCTACAGCTTTACGCAGGGGTCAACATTAATCGGCGGCGGTGGCGGCGGGTTCTATGGCGGCGGTGCCGGCGCACCTACAGGATGTTTTCCATCTGCAGGTGGTGGCGGCTCTGGTTATACCGCAGGGCTAAGTAATTCAAGTACAAAAAGTGGAGAACGCACTGGTAACGGTTATGCCAAAATCACCGGTCCAAACTAAAACTCATTTCGTATCCGAATGATACTTCTCGTGCACCTCTCTTAGGTGCGCATCTGTCACGTGGGTATAAATCTGCGTAGTAGAAATATCCGCGTGCCCTAGCATGGATTGCACCGAGCGCAAATCCGCGCCGTTCATTAGTAGGTCTGTTGCAAACGAGTGGCGTAAAGTATGCGGAGAAACATGCTTAGTAATCCCGGCCAACTTTGCATATTTTTCTACAATTCTTTCCACGCTCCGCGCGGTAATTCGGCGATAATTTCCAGAAGTATCCGCCACTTGTAAGTTATTGCTGTTATTAAGAAACAGTGGTGCTAGGGAATCAGTACGCGCATCCAAATAATCTTGCACTCGCATCGCCGCGGATTTACTAATAAATATCGGGCGGTCTTTGTTACCTTTGCCACGCACCATAAATTCACGTCGCTCCAGGTTGATAGAACCCCTATCTAGCCCCACCAGCTCAGACACACGTAGCCCACCAGAATACAGCAGTTCTATAATTGCACGGTCCCTCAGCCCAGACTCGGTAGATAAATCAATTTGTTCAAGCATATCCTCCACCTCACCATAGTGTAGAAACGACACTTGTTTTCTTGCCACCTTCGGTAGCTCCACCAGGGAAGGGTCGAGCGACTTGACTTCTCGTTTAGTCAAATATTTCAAAAATCCACGCAGCGCAATCAGATGATACGACTGAGTGATGACCTTAAAATCACTGTCCCCATAAGTAGACCCATAGCGATTGAGTTTCAAACGATATTTGCGAAGTAATTCACGGTTTAAGTCAGACGGCTTAATATCATCCTTGTTTAATACTTCCTGCGAAATCTCCAAAAAACGTTCCAGATATAATCTGTAGTTTTCAATTGTCTTTTTGCTTCGCCCTTGCTCAATTTCTAGGTGTTCCAAAAAATCTTCAATGAGGTCAGATATATACATATCTTTATTATAACAAATCAATCTTAGAATGCTTTAGTATAGTATAATATAAGCATGAGCATTCCGGGAGAAAACCCTACTTCGAATAATGGTGAGCAGAACCCTGCCACTTCTTCAGAGGTCACCGACGAGTGGAAAGAAGTCTCGGATTTAGCCGACAAAATGGGTGAACAAACCCAGGAAGAAAGCCCCGCCAAACAGCGTATCCGGTCATTCCTTGAGAATTTTGATCCCGAAAAAGGAGCTTTGGAAGAGAAAGAACAAGAAGAATTAATAGAAGCCTTTAAAACCGGTGATTTTTGGGATGATAAAGATTTTGTTCAATTAATTGTAGATAAGCTGGAAGTCGAGCCGCATAATCTTTGTGGAATTGGGATGCCAGTAGAAGTGGTTCTAGATAATGAAAAGTACTATTCCGAAATGGTTGAAGACGAATGCAGCGGGATGAGTCTGATCGAACTATATAAAGCAATGTCCAAAACCCCTGAAAACCTGGAAAAGTTCAAAAAGGATATAGCTCATTTTTCTTGGATGTACGAAATATCTGACACTATCGAGAAAGGTCTAGAGGGAGAGTGTGCGCCGGAAGAACTAAATATGTTGGCTACGCTAAAAGAGGCGGGCGTCTGCTTAATAGATAACGCGTTAAATCTATCCTCGAACGATCGAGATAAAGAGCGTGAAAATGCGCAAGATTTAGCTAATTTTCTCTTCGAAAACAAGCTTCTTGACGGAAGAGAAGTGGAAGGAGCATATGAAATTGCCCTTCAGCCCAATTTTTCTTTACGACAAAAACGTTGTCTCGGTATTATTGATGTGGCAATAAAGAATCATATCAAGCCAGAAAGTGACGACGAAGATGTGGTGTACTGGAGTAATCTTTCCGAAGAAACGCAAGAAAACCAGATTGCTTCGTTTGTATTTGGTACCGATAGAGAAAGAGACGAGTTTGATTTTTCAAAAAAACCAGTCATGAGACTTTTTGCTCGAGAAAAAAGGTTCAGTACATCTGTAACTTTATGGGGAGTGACACCAAAAATAAAAGAAGCGCTCCATAGTCCAGCCCTACAAGACATTATTATGGAGACAATGGAAACCGAGCAGAAAGCCGGCACATACAGAGAAGGCGAAACTCCCAATCTATTCCGGATGCTAGCTTCAGACCGATATATTCTAGAGGATATGAAAGATCGAGATGCCTTCGCGAATTATCCAGAATGTCAAAAAATTGGTGCTATTAGTAAAATTGTTTCTGGCAATTTTACAGAACGCGATAGGATATTATTATTTGCGTATGGCGAATATTCGCACCTAGACAGTGATAAAAACTTTACCGAAAATGGCGAACTTAGCGACTCATTTTTGTATGATATTTGTACCTCTGATCGCTCAGAAGACTACATAATTAATAGTATTCTAGACAAGGTAGAAAAAAAGAAGGCCGATACTTTTCGCCATCTCAAATCCACCGTGGTGCAAGGGCATTATTCGGAAGGAGAATGCTTTTTATATGGCAAAGAAGCTAACTACCTAAATACAAGCCTATACTTTGACGAAAATGGTCCAAAACCCGAATTCTGGCAAGAGTGTTTCCAGAGAATGAATTTCCAATTCCTAGAAGACGCCCTTGAAAAAGGCAAAGAAATATCCGGTCTCGACGAACCAACGCAAACATTTCTAAAAAACTACTCTTTGTTTAGACAATCGCGGATTTGGGATTTGGCTAAATCAAAAAAAGAATTCTATCAAGAAAAAAATCGTTTTGAAGATGAACGAAGAATAATACCAGAATTCATCGACAAATACTTTGACGAAAATGGTCCAAAACCCGAATTCTGGCAAGCATGTATAAGAGAAGATAATTTTAGTTTTCTTGAAAAAGCACAATCATTAATCCCAGATACAGAAGCGCCAACCAAATCATTTCTAGAAAGTTATCGTCTAATTTCTGATTCGGTGCTCTGGCAAGCAACGCTCTTTCGTACTGGGCAGACTCAAAATGACAAAGACGCTTCATTGCAAGCTAAATTAGACTTCATCAATAAATACTTTGACGAAAATGGTCCAAAACCAGAATTCTGGCAAGAGAGTTTAGGCGCAGGAGATATTGAGCTTTTAAACAAGGCATTAAAAGACGGAAAGGATTTGTCGTGTTTCGACGAACCCACCAAGGCATTCTTAGGCAATGGTTCGGTAATAAAATCTCGATTATGGGCAATTCATATGCGCCATAAAGGCGGCGAAGAAATAAGCCAGAGTGAAAAAATATCAAATTTCATCAATAAATACTTTGACGAAAATGGTCCAAAACCAGAATACTGGCAAGAGTGTTTTAAATTGAATGACGACTTGTTATTATATAACCAATTCAAAACAGATATGCCATGCTTTGATGACGCGACGAATGCATTTTTGAAAAATTACGGTATTATCAAGGACTCGACGCTGTTCGTTGCGAGCATGATCTCAGCGAATGTTGAACAACCAGAAGAATCATATAAGCTAAAACTAAAATTTATCAACGAATACTTTGACGGAAACGGCCTAAAACCCGAATTCTGGCAGGATTGTTTTAAAGCGAATGATTTCAACACGATTGACAGTGAAATACGCAAAGCCCAGGGTTCTACGTTGGAAGAAAAATTAGACAAAATGGGCCTTGGTGGCATTACGAAACAGTTCTTCCTAGGGAGATCATCAGAAGCACTACCACTAGACGCAATCAACGAAAGCAATATCGTGGCGGCGTTAGTCAGGTTTATTAAGGAAGATGCTATTGACTGGAATAACGCTTCAGACTCCGACCTTAAGATAAAAGAAGCATTTGAAAGAAGCGAGGTAAAGGACTTGGCCTTAGACCAACTTCGCAAAATATACAGAGAATATATTAATGGTGATGAAAATGCAGAAATGCCAGCCGAGCTCAAGGTGTTGTATCGATACATGGAAAAACACGACGGTGCAGGGCCACTATCACAAATTGAAGCATTTCTAGGCTTTGTAGGCAACCTAGAACCAGCTGGAGAAAAAGGTAGAACATATACCAAGACAATTGAAGAAAAAATGGCAAAAAACCATTGGACCAATCAAGAAAAGTCAAATTTTTATGCGATTTCTGCTGAAGTATTACAGGCTAGTCCAGACTTGTATTTAGAATTTGCAGAACTATTTGCTAACATCGAAGACAAAAAAGACTTCGAAACCTTCGTAACCGATATTTATCCGCTTTATCGCGCAAATCTTGCGCTCTTAAGAAGCTATGAGGACCACAGCAACGGTATAGGTGCAGGCTATACAGAGATAAATTACAATTCCGTTGATATGGAGGCACTCAAAAATCAACTTCACAACTCCCTATTGCCATTCAACCTTAAAGAATTATCCCCAGAAAAACGTCAAGAAGGTATCAAAATGGTGCGTGAGAAGATTTTTGCTCAAATATCAGATTTGTTCCGTGAAAAATTTGGGTTCTTGCCGGATGCTATTCCAGACAATTTTGATGAATCAAGAACAAAAGTAATCGAAGACATGGCCTTGTATCTCGGTAATCTAAACAGACCTTCAGTTCAAAAAAAGGATCTTATTGGCTTTTTCTTGGCGGCCCAACTAGGAGGTAAGGACAATTGGGATAAGCTTCGAAGCGGTGAAGCGATACGCCCAGGGGACTATCTAAATGTAGCTTCTGCATTTAATGTCTCTAGGGCATTAGAAGAAGGCGCGGCTAATAATCCTGTTAACTCTGAAAACACAAAGATAGAAAGCCCAGAAAGATTAACCGAATTCAGAAAAGAGTTGCAAAAAGAAACGACTTCCATGCGTTTAGGGAATGTCCAAACAGTTGATCTTAAACTACAGAACTTAGTAGGGAATATTCAGGAGCTTACCGACCCAGATTTATATCCAGAGGAAATAGACAAAGAAAGAGTCGTATTACTAGGGCGTTATCCTGTAAAAGCTGTCGGCAAAGTTGCTTCCACAATGTACCAGCGAATGAATGGCAAAGCTATTGAATTTGCCGAAGGCGAGGAGGAAATTGCTAGTGCCATGACTCAGATTTTAGAGCAAAATGGCATCGAAGTTACTCCAGACAATATCAAAGCATACTTCCAGAGCGGCCTTGGCGGGATAAGAGAGCCGTTTAGCATTATTGCAAGCATCGAAAAGGAAGGAGCAATCGAAAAGATTGGAGAACTCCAAACAATGCTGACCCCTCCAGATGAAGTCGCGCGAATTTTTAGCAGAATTGGTGAGGAATTCAAACCGCAATCTGGAGCGGTCGCTGTAAATGCAGATTTGGATTATCTTGAAAACCTAGTTGTAAAACAGAAAGAAGATCTAAATGAAGAAGAAATTGCTCTTCTTAATGGCTATATTAATTCCATTCGTGCCAAGATGGCAGAGCTGGATGGCATTTATGAGAAGATTGTCCAAAACTTCGAAAAGATGAAAGGCTCTATCCATGAAAACACGACTGGTGGAGTAAAAGAAAAAGTCCGTGAAATCGAAAAAATTATTAATGACAGAGAATCCCAATCTATAATCGCAACTACATGTACTGGCAACATGACAACCGTCATAGAAAACATGCGCGCCTGCCTCAGTTGTAAAACAAAAGGAATAAACAATGACACAAACTTGACGTTTGGGGAAGGGTACAAGTTTTATTTGTATTCAAACAACAGTTTAAATAATGGTAGTACTTCAGATGAGATAATCTATTTTGTGCCAGTAGGTGAGGGTGAGTCAAGACGTATGGGGTTTGTAATGGATAGAGTGTATGGTTTTAGAAATAGCGACGTACTAGTAAGCCATGTTGAAACGATACTAAAAAAAGCAAGGGGGCTAAAAGAACAATTCCCAGAAACCTCTATCTCTATTATTATTCCATCAACAACAATGGGCAGTTGCAGCACATCAATGACTGCAGAAGAACTACTAGGCAAATTGGGCTCCTCAGACGGCACAACTGCTACAGATTTGGAATCCGAATTAGTAACGGTACCAGAATCAGGGCTCGGAGACCACTATATAGAATTTGGCCACGGATCCCCACGCGATGCCGGTGAAAAGATAATTGAAGGTATAGAAATCATCATATAAAAATAGCCAGGACACACAGTCTCTGGCTATTTTTTATAAATCCGAAGTATTATGCGCAGTACTTGTAAGCGTCGCGGATAATCATAACTTCTTCGTTGGTTGGCTCTACGTATACTGGCACAGTAGAATCTTCCGCAGTGATGATACCACTGGTGATTTCTTTGAAGCTTGCGATTGCATCGTTTACTTCTTTGTTTAGTTTAATGCCAAGTGGGGCAAGACCAGTTACGATAGACTCGCGGGTTTCGGCACCATTCTCAAGCACACCGGCGGTAAACACAATCGCATCAACTTCGCCACTAAGCTCAAGGTAGTACTCAGCGATGTAGCGTACAATACGGTCCACATACATGTCAAGTGCGAGACGTGCGTTTTCGTCGCCATTCTCGATAGCTTTCTCTACGTCGCGGTTGTCGTTGGCGCCACAGATACCAAGAAGACCAGATTTTTTATTGAGAGCGTCATCAATTTCGTCGTATTTCATGCCCGCTTCATCAATCATGTATTTGATGATAGATGGATCAATAGAACCAGAGCGAGTACCCATCATCAGGCCATCAAGTGGAGTAAGACCCATGGTGGTATCATAGCTTTTACCATCTTTTACAGCGGTAATACTTGCACCAGACCCAACGTGACACACGATGAGATTAATGTCTTCTTTTCCAAGTTTTTGTTGCATCACTTCTGTGATGTACTTGTGGCTGGTACCATGGAAACCATACTTTCTTACGCCGTACTTTTCGTACCATTTCATTGGCACAGGGTACATGTATTGTACTTTTGGAATAGTCTGGTGGAAAGCAGTATCAAACACTGCTACTTGCACGGCCTCAGGGAGAGCCTTTTGCATAGCTTTAATCCCGGCAATATTTCCTGGGTGATGGAGTGGGGCAAACTTGGTGAACTCTTTGATGTCTTTCATTACCTCATCGGTAATCACTACAGAGTTTGCGTATTTTTCACCACCATGAACTACACGGTGCCCAACGCCACGGATTTCGGACAAATCTTTTACTGCGCCATAGTTTACTAACTCTTCTAGCATTACGGCTACAGCATCGGTATGATCTTTGATCTCTTTTTTAGTCTCGGTCTTTTTGCCTTCATGTTTGATGGTATAGAAACTATCTTTTGCCCCGATTTTTTCTACATAACCACCGATTACGGAAATTTCCGCAGGCATTTCGTAAAGCTGGAATTTCAAAGATGATGATCCGGCGTTGACGCACAATACTTTCATTTTTCTCCTTTGCATGTTAATGGTGACCCGGGTGCGAGTCGAACGCACAACCTCTTCCTTAGGACGGAATTGCTCTATCCATTGAGCTACCGGGCCAAAATTATATGCTATAATTATAACATGGCTCTACTTAAGAAGAAAGATGAGAAAAAAACTGAGCAAGAGAAGGTTGAAGAACGTCGTGAAGAGGTTCTCGCGGCCGGACGTAAATTTAAATATCCGCTCCAGTGGACTAAACATCGCATTGTTATCAATACTATCCTGATTGCTTTCGTAGTTTTTGCTATGATTACTGTTGGAGGATGGCTAGCCCTTTATCGAATAGGTATGACCGACGAACTACTCTTCCGTGTTACTAAAATTCTCCCCATCCCAGTCGCAACTGTCGATTCAGAAAATGTTCGTTTTTCGGATTATCTAATGTTTTTCCGTAGCAGTATTATCTCTATTGAGCGTCAATCCGGTAGCCAATTCGATAAAGATTCTGCCGAGGAAATCCGCAATAAATACAAACGCGCCGCTCTCTCGGAGGCCGAGGAATACACCTACGCTTTGAAACTTGCTAAAGAATTGGGCATCTCTGTTT
>JAZNDC010000005.1:0-14527 GCA_045587885.1 Candidatus Nanosyncoccus sp.
CAGACATATCTGCGCTAGACAAAGTTAGATTTAGATATGGATTCACTGTAACAGTGAACTCTGTAGACCCAGTGACTGGATCATCTGCAAATGCAGGAGTAGCAACACCACAAGAAAGTGCGGCGATGCCAAAAGCTAATAATTTGTATGACCTTTTCATACTTTTATTATAGCATATACTTAGAAAAACAATAGCGGTTTATTTCTTTTTGGACTTGGATTTTGCTGTGGTCTTTTTCTTTGCTGCGCGAGATTCTTTGCGAGCAAGCTTATCTTCGATATCTTGGGAACGATTATGTACACCATAGATAAGACTAGTGACACCGACTATAAGTAGGTAAGCACCAAAGAAGCGAATGAAGGTGGTTATTTCGAAGTTGCCAGCATTTAAAATCACTACACCAAGTACACACCCAATAATGCCGGCAAGAATGCGGATGAAACGGTCTGTAGGGTCGACAGTGGAAAGGAAACCATGGAAAACATCGATAAGACCAGAGGCCACAGTATAGACTGCTAGAATGATCGTGCAGATAGTGAGGTCTCCCTTGCCCCAAACAAGAAGTGCGACTGCTGCGGCTACGTCTACTACGGCATCAATAACAGAATTGAGCCAACCACGCCTTCTAGAAGAAGCATAGAGTGCGCTTATTGAATCAACGATGCCCATAAAGAGTAAGAAAATGCTAATCAAAACTAAAATCTGAGATACCTCCATCATGCCAAAGAGCGCAATTGCGCCAAAAATGGATGCAAATCCACCACGGACTACGTAAACGAGCCAATGTTTATCTATGAATCTTCTATTGATGTGTGCCATATTTTTCCTTGATTAATGCTTATGTTTATAATAACAAATTTTTACCATTTTATCAATAGACGCCCACGACTATGTTATAATTAAATCTCAAGGAGAACTTATTTATGTCAGCTATCAAAAAAGCTATCATTACAGATGCGGGGTTTGCTAGTAGGTATCTACCTATTACAAAAACAATACCAAAAGCTATGATTCCAATTGGCGCAAAACCAGTAATGCAGTTATGCATAGAAGAATGCGTTGCGGCCGGGATTGAAGAAATTATTATCGTAGCAACACCAAACACTATGGCACGCGATATTTATGACGATTATTTCCATAACAAAGCTGAGAACGTGAAGGCCTTGCTGGATAAGCAGGGTAAAGCAAAGCGCTTTGAGCCAGTGCAAGAGGTATTAGATTTTCCAAAAATTACTGTGATTGAGCAAGATGCATCGCTCCCCTATGGCAATGGTTCGCCAATTGTTTCTGCAAAAGAATACGTCAAAGACGAGGAAGCTTTTGCAGTACTATATAGTGATGATTTGATTCTAGGTTCTAGCGATGTCAAGACTTTGATCGAAGATTACGAGAAAAACCCAGGCGTGAAGGCCGTAATTGCTGGCCAAGAAATGCCAGAAGAGGTCTGGAACAAATATGGTATGATTGCCATGAAAGATGGTGACAAGCTTTCTCATATCGTAGAAAAACCAGAGACTCCAGAAGAATCTCCAAGCAACCTTGCTTCTTATGGCAGATACCTTCTTACCCCAGAAGTATTTGACTATCTCGTACCATCAAACACTGGTAAAGATGGAGAGCTTTGGACCACCGATGCCATTACTAAATTAGCAGAAAACGGCGATGTACTAGTGACTCGTAGCGAAGGCAAGTGGATTACCACTGGTGACCCAAAGAACTACTTCCTCGCTCATCTTGAGTACGCAATGAAATATTCAGACTACGCAGACGACATCGAAGAATGTTATAATAGAATAAAAGGAGAAAAATAATGAACGTAGCAGAATGGATATTAGTAGCAATACTTAGTGTTACGCTTTTTATCTTTTTAATTGTAGGTATCATTTTGGTAGTCAAATTGATTGGAATTACAAAGGAAGTAAAAAAGGTCGTAATCGAAGGGCAAGATATTGCAAAAAATGCCAATGGTATCGTAAATAATGTCAAAGGTATGACCTCGTTTGGTGGGACTATTCAAACGTTCGTGGACAAGTACATTAATCCAAAATTAAAGGAAAAAATGAAAGAAGAAAAGGAGGAAAAAGATGGCGGAAAAAAGTAAAAAAGGCGGAGCAGGAAAGTTTTTCCTAGGCGCAGCACTAGGTGCAGCAGCTGCAGCAGTAGCCGCAAAATTTATTTCCAGCAAGAAAAAAGGCTGCGAAAACGAAGAATGTGAGTGTGAGGAGTGTGATTGCGAAGAATGCGATTGCAACGAAAAAGCCGAAAAGAAAACTGAAAAATCTGAAAAAACCGAGAAAAAAGTAGAGAAGAAAAGCGCTAAATAATGGAGCTGAAGCCTAGCGATTTCGTTCACCTTCACAACCACACACATTATTCACTTCTTGATGGGTTGACGAAGGTTCCGGAGCTGGTGGAGTTCATCAAAAATGACGGTATGGAAGCCGTGGCGGTTACAGACCACGGCACCATGAGTGCACTTGTGGAACTCTACAAGGAATGTAACGCTGCCGGTATCAAGCCTCTACTTGGACTAGAGGCATATGTTGCTGCGCGCAAGATGACGGATAAGGACCCGGCGCACGATAAGCAAAGGTTTCATATTACACTCATCGCGATGAACAACAAAGGTTTTGAAAACCTTTGTAGAATTATGAGTAATGCCGAAGTGCACGGTAAATACTATAAGCCGCGCACAGATCACGACGAGCTAAAAAAATACAACGAGGGAATTATTTGTCTTTCTGGCTGTATGGGCTCGGAAATCTCGGAGGCGATTCGAGCGGATGACGATAAAAGAGCCTTAGAACTAATTGATTGGTATCGTAATGTCTTTAAGGACAGATTTTATCTAGAAATGCAGGATCACGGCCATCCAAAATCTTCTACGCATTCGGCCGAGCAGAAAAAGGTAAACGATTGGCACATGGCGCACTACAAGGAACTAGGTTTGCCGATTGTGGTAACGTGCGACGCACACTATCTCAAAAAAGAAGACCAAGACGCGCATGAAGTTTTGCTTTGTATTGGTACTGCCGCGAACTTATCCGACAAAAACCGCATGACGTTGAAAGATTTTGACCTTCACGTAATCCCGGCAGAGGAAATTATCGAGCACTGGCAGGATACTTGCCCAGAAGCGGTGAAAAATACTAGAGTGATTGCGGATCGTTGTAATGTAGATTTGCAACTCGGGCGTATTCTCATTCCAAAATTCCCAGTGCCGGATGGCGAAGATGAAAAGTCTTATCTAGACAAACTTGTGTTCCAGGGTCTAGTGTATCGTTATGGTGGCAAAGAATTAAAAGACACTGTAGATATGAGCGTGGAAGAATGCCGCAAGATTCTGGAAAAAGTAGATGAAGGACGCGACGAGCTTCACAAAGTTTTGCCACGTATCGATTATGAGCTATCTGTGGTAGACCATATGGGCTACAATGGTTACTTCCTAATCGTGCAAGACTTTATCAACTGGGGTAAATCGCAACGTATTGTGTATGGCCCAGGGCGTGGCTCGGCAGCAGGTGCAATTCTAGCATACGCGCTCCGCATTACTGAGCTAGATCCTCTGAAGTATGACCTACTCTTTGAGCGTTTCTTAAACCCAGACCGTATCTCGATGCCAGATATCGATACCGATATCCAGGATACACGCCGCGATGAGGTGATTGAATATTGTTCACACAAATATGGTTTTGACAGGGTATCAAACATCGCAACGTTTGGTAAAATGATGGCCAAAAACGCCGTGCGTGATGTGGCGCGCGTGCTGGAAGTGCCGTATGCCGAGGCAGACCGGCTCGCCAAAATGGTGCCAGACCCAGTGCAGGGTCACCATGTAAAACTATCCGATGCGATTAAGAATGTGCCAGATTTGAAACAAGAATACGAAACCAATCCAGTTTCCAAAGAAGTCATTGATTTTGCTTCACGGCTAGAAGGCACAATTCGTAACCATGGCGTGCACGCTTGTGGTGTGATTATTGCACCGGATGATCTCGTGAAGTTTTTGCCGCTGGAAGTATCCGCAAAAGGGCCAATTGCGGCACAATTCCCAATGGGCCAAGTGGAAGAGCTTGGGCTTCTTAAGATGGACTTTCTTGGCCTATCTAACCTTTCGGTAATTAACAACGCGCTTCGTATGATTCGCAAAGTCTATCATGATGATATAGATCTATCAAAATTACCACTAGACGACCCAGAGACTTATGCACTTTTGCAGCGCGCCGAGACTACGGGTGTGTTCCAGTTAGAGTCTGCCGGCATGAAGAGATATTTGCGCGATCTCAAAGCGTCCACATTTGAGGACATTATCGCTATGGTGGCACTCTACCGCCCGGGCCCGATGCAATTTATTGATTCGTTTATTAAACGTAAACACGGTGAAGAGGAAATAACTTATCTACACCCAGGGCTAGAGAATTCACTAAAAAACACCTACGGGATTATGATTTACCAAGAGCAGTTCATGCAGATTTCCAAGGAATGGTGTGGATTTACCGGTGGCCAGGCGGATACGCTGCGTAAGGCGGTAGGTAAGAAAAAGATTGACTTAATGAAGAAGGTGAAGCCGGAGTTTATTAGGGGCGCCGTGGAAATTGGTGGTGCCACCGAAGAAATCGCCGAGACGTTTTGGAGCCAGCTGCTAGAATTTGCAAACTACTGTTTTAATAAGTCCCACGCCGCGTGTTATGCATTAATTGCTTATTGGACAGCATATCTAAAGGCGCATTACCCGGATGCCTTTATGGCGGCACTGATGACGGCCGATATGCGCTGGACGGATCGCCTCGCGATTGAAATTGCCGAGTGTAAACGTATGGGGTTAAAAGTGCTAGGGCCAGATATCAACCAGAGTTATGGAGATTTTGGTATTGTAGGCGGCGAAAAGACGATTCGGTTTGGGCTTTCTGGCGTGAAAAATATGGGCAAGTCCCTGATTGAAGACATCGTGATTCCGGAGCGCGATAAAAACGGGCCGTTTAAATCGATTTGTGATTTTGCTAAGCGCGTAGATTCAACCAAGTTTAATAAAAAATCTTGGGAGGCAGCGATTAAGACTGGCGCGTTTGATAGATTTGGCTCACGTTCGGATTTGCTGTTTAACTTGGAGGCGATTCAGGCTTATGGAGCTAAATGCCAAAAAGATGTAGGCACCGGGCAGACGGATTTATTTGGTATGATGGGTGAAGCTGGGATGATTCCGGAAGTAGAGATTAAGCCTGCGCCGACACAGTTCCCAGAAAAGGAACAGCTTTTGTGGGAGAGAGATTTGATGGGGCTTTATCTTTCTGCGCATCCACTAGATAAATATGACACCTATTTTGAAGAGCAAACGCATCCTTATTCTTTGATTACGGCAGAGAACAATAATAAACTCGTGACGATTGGTGGGATTATCACGAATGTGCGCACAATTCTCACCAAAAAGGGCGACAAAATGGCGTTTGTGAAGATGGAGAACAAGACAGACGAGACCGAGTTTATCGTATTCCCGAGTGTGTTTGCCGAGCATGGTGCCAAGCTAGAAGTGGATAATGTGGTACGCGTGCAAGGGAAGGTAAATGCCACGGATAAAGATGGCAATATTACTTCCGACGTAAAGCTACTGGCTGAGCAAATCGAGCTAGTATCTGATGAAAAATTGGAAAATTATGAGCCGACCGGCACTAAACTAGCTTTGCCGGTGATGGCGCCAAATTCTGGGAAGAAACGCTATGGCAAAACTTCGGCGGAGAGAGCTTATGGCTCTGTGCCTTCCAACGCGCCGATTGAACAACCAAGAGTTTTGAAGGAACCGCCAAAAGACCCGCGCAAAGAAAAGTTGTATATTTTAGTAGAAAATCCAGACGACACGGAGATTTTGACGGCGATTCGCCGGCTGGCTGATATTTATCTAGGTATGCAGGAAGTGATTTTGGTTTTGAAGGACGGGGAAGAGAAGAAGCCGCTACGAATGCCGTTTAAGGTTGAAATTTGTGACGAATTACTCGCCAAGCTTCGCGATTTGCTCGGAGAAGACAAAGTTAAAGTAAAATAAACACCGCTAGGCATAGACTAGCGGTGCTTTTTGAGCTTATTATCCTGCGAATTATTTCTCGAAGACGTAGTGATCTTTGTTGCGGTTTTTGAGATGGGTGGCGAGGCCGATTATTGCTAGAATTACTGCTGTAGATGCGGCGAAGATGGCCAGTGCGCCACCTTCAGTGCCAGTGATGGTGCCGGTGTTTGGAACTACTATATCTTCATCTTCGGCATCTGGAGCTGGGGTCGGGGTTGATTCATCATATAACACTAATTGTATATTACAAAGAAATATCTCGCCAGAACCAGATGAAATATCCGTGAATGCCTTAGCTGGTATCAACATGGTGACATCGGGATTAGAAACAGAAAGAATCTTTGTATCACTATTAAAAGAATATCCTTCGCCCGGTGTAACAGAATCTAAAAATTTAAAGCTCGAAAGATCAAAATCGGTAGGTGCACTAGAGTAACTACGTGTAATCTGAGTCTTCACGCGAATATTATCTGCATATAGTTGCCTCAAAGCGGTGTTATGAGAGATATCGATTTCGGTGATTTTGTTTCTGCGAATATTGAGGCGTGTCAGGGCGGGGTTGTTGGTGAGGTCAATGGAAGTTAGTTGGTTGGAGTAGGCGACGAAGCCGGTCAGGGCAGGGTTGTTGGTGAGGTCGATGGAAGTTAGTTGGTTGTCGTAGATGTAGATATATGATAGGGCGGTGTTTTTGGAGACATCGACTTCAGTAAATTTATTACCTGGGAGACGGAGACCTGTCAAGGCGGTGTTCTTGGTGAGGTCGATGGAGGTTAGTTGGTTGTCGTCGAGAGAGAGTTGCCTCAGGGCAGTGTTGTTGGAGACGTCGATGAAGGTGAGTTGGTTGGAGGAGAGGGAAAGGCTGGTCAGGGTGGTGTTGTTGGAGACGTCGATGTTAGTGAGTTGGTTGGAGGAAAGGTCAAGGTAGGTCAGGGCGGTATTTTTGGAGACATCGATGTTGCCAGTGAGTTGGTTGGAGTCGAGGTAAAGGCGGGTCAGGGCGGTATTTTTGGAAAGGTCGATGGCGGAGAGTTGATTATGATTAAGAGTGAGCTGTGTCAGGGCGGTGTTATTTTTGACGTCGATGTTAGAGAGTTGGTTGTAGTGGAGGCGAAGGTCGATCAGGGCGGTGTTGTTGGAGACGTCGATGGAGGTGAGTTGGTTGGAGTGGAGGGAAAGGTAGGTTAGGGCGGTGTTTTTGGATACGTCGATGTTAGTGAGTTGGTTGGAGCCGAGGTCAAGGTAGGTCAGGGCGGTGTTTTTGGAGACATCGATGTTAGTGAGTTGGTTGTAGGAGAGGTCAAGGCGGGTCAGGGCGGTCATTTTTTCAAGGCCACTAGCGTTCTCGATTTTTTCGGTGTCTGGTTTATTGTAGCCAGGACAAGCAAGGTTAGTTATACTCTCGAGTTGTTCGGTGGTAGGTCCAGTTTCAGCAACGTTATCTGCACCGATTTTGTTTACTACACAATTGTAGAAATTAATATCTGTGAATGGTTGGCCTTCTGGGATGGTAGATACATCTGCATAGGTATCTCCAGAAGAGAGCCCCACCATAGCAAATGGAATCGCAAGGAGAGCAATTACCTTCAAAATAGTTTTTCGCATTTTTTTATGTTCCTTTTTGTTTTGTATAACCTTTATGCTTATATGATACCCTCTCCTGGGGGGTTTGTCAAGAGGGGAAATGATGGTATAATCATAATATGAAAAAGCAAAAGACTCCAGATATGGTGACAGTCAATCGTAGGGCGCATTATGATTATCAGCTCGGCGATGAGCTTGTTGCTGGGATGAGCCTTTCTGGTGATGAAGTCCGCTCGATTCGCGACCATCACGTACAACTCAAGGGTTCTTTTGTAACAATTCGTACCGGCGAACTTTGGCTAAATAACCTTACACTTGGTGCAGATACGGCGAGGAATATCAAGCTACTTGCAACTCGTAAACAAATTTCTGCATTAGAGCGCGAAAAAGTGGCTGGCTCTACGATTGTGCCAGTAAAACTACTCGGCGGAGATAGACATATCAAACTTGTAATTGCAGTAGGCAAAGGTAAGAAAAAATACGATAAGCGCGAGACTATTAAAAAACGTGATTTTGAAAGAGGGCGTTATGCTTAGGATCTTTTCATGGAATGTGAATGGGCTTCGCGCGGTAATTAATAAAGGCGCGCTTTCCAGTTTTATTAATGCCGAACATCCAGATATCGTCTGCATCCAAGAAACTAAAGCTAAGCAAGGCCAAGCTGAGATAGATTTGCCGGAATATGAAGAACTATGGAATTCTGCCGAACGACCAGGCTATTCCGGTACGGCAATTTTTACTAAGATTAAACCTCTTTCTGTTTTCTATGGTTTTAGCGAAAGCATTAATAGTGGCTATGAGTGGGAAGAAGACCAGCATGGCAGTGCTCTCACAGAGGGCCGCGTACTTACCGCAGAATTTGAAGATTTTTATTTGGTAAATGTTTATACGCCAAATAGCAAGCACGAACTAACTCGTTTGAAACTCCGTGAAAACCTTTGGGACCCTGCATTTTTAAAGTATATTTCTGAACTTGAGAAACATAAGCCAGTGGTAGTATGTGGCGATTTTAATGCAGCTCACACCGAGATCGACCTTGCTCGCCCTAAAGACAATGAAGAAAATGCTGGCTACACAAAAGAAGAAAGAAAGGGAATCGATAATATTATTAACGCTGGCTTTATCGATACCTTCCGCGCGCTTCATCCAGATGAAACCGATCGTTATACTTGGTGGACTTGGAGAAATATGGCAAGAATTCGTAATATCGGTTGGCGTATCGATTATTTCTTTATCTCAAAATCACTCCTTCCGAAATTAAAGTCTGCCGAGATCCATGAAGAAATCGAGGGTTCGGACCACTGCCCAATTAGTATTGATTTGGAGGTTTAATGGACTACTTTGAAAAGATTACAGAAAAACCAAATGAAGATCTCACTTGGAATATTCCGGAACGAAAACAAGGCACAGTAAATATTATTGGCGGAAATTCTCAGAGTTTCAAAACGCCAGTAAAAATTGCAGAATTCCTCGGCGCCAATTATCCGGTAGAAAATGTAAATGTAGTTTTGCCGGATGTTTTGTCTGGCCAGCTACCACCACTCCCAAATTTTGTATTTTTGCCTTCAACTGATTCTGGTTCGTTTACCGGTGAAGGTATTTCTCAAGCTATGGATAATGCGGATTTTAATCTGCTAATCGGTGATTTTTCTAAGAATTCTATTACAGTTAAGGAACTAGGAAGCGCGGTGAAAGTTGCCGGCAAAATGGCACTTCTTACTCGTGACGCGGTAGATATTGTGGCCGAAAATTCGCCAGAGCGGGTGCTAATGAATGAGAATCTAATCTTCTTTGCTAGCGTACCACAGCTCATTAAACTACTTCGCGCGGTATATTATCCGAAAATGCTTCTCATGGGCTCGTCTCTCATCCAAACGGCGGAGGTTTTACATAAGTTTACACTCAGCTATCCAGTATCAATTATTACTTTTCACAACGACCAGATTATTGTTGCTGCGAACGGGGAAGTAGTAGCGGTGCCACTCGAAAAAACTGGTTATTCGCCGTTGACATTATGGAACGGCGAACTAGCCGCAAAAATCGTGGCACTAAATCTATACAATCCAAATAATTTTATTTCTTCTTCACTGGCTTCGCTTTTTTAGTAAGCTCTTCTTCTATTTCGACAGCGTCGCGAGAGATGTGCTTGCGGCGGACGGCGAGGAAGAAATAGCAGAAAACAAAGATAGAACAACCAAAGATAAAGAGGCCGATTTTTACTGGAAGAGCCCAGCTAGTGGCAAAGAGCAAGAATGCGTTGATGGCACCAAGACAAATGGTGTAAGTGTAGCGGCGTACCATAATGATGACTTTGGCGAGAGGGAAATTCACCTTCGTGAGACTGTGCGGGGTACAGTTGTCTGGATGGCCAAAGAATTTGCCATAGACGATGAGCTCTACTATTGGGCAGACTACCACGTAGAAAATAATTACTACAAGCGCGGCAATCCAGTTTACATTTAGAAGACAAAAGAGTACTTGTGCGCCGGCGAGCAATACATCTGATACCATATCAAACTGCGCGGCGTATTTGCGATACTTTGGAGTTTTGTCCTTTGGAAATGGCCACTTGCGAGCGCAGGTGCCATCAAAAATATCCGTAAACTGCGCCGTAAGAAAAATGATAAATGCGCCGTCTGCGGATCCGTGGATAAAAGACCACACAATAAGAACTATAGAGAGGATAAACCTCGTAAGCGTTAAAATGTCAGCTAAGTATCTCATAGCTTCATTATAGCACAGCTATAAAGCTATTGGATACACATGATAATGAATGGAATAATGAGCACTGCGCCGATGAGAGCAGCTAGCTCACTGAGTTGTTTGATGTCTGCCTTATCCATACTCTTTTTCCTTTTTTGTTTTAATGATATATAATTCCATTATAGCATAAGCGGGATGAAAAGTCAAGACTAGCGAGCGACACAGCGAATAGAATAACCAATATATGCAGCCATAGTTGTAGTACCAAAGTTCATGCCAGTATCTAGATGGTTCATGAAGATGTGGCCATCGCCGCCGTTTCCAGTGCTAGTACGATAATTTACTCTTTGGCCAAGGCTATAAGTGTTTAAATCACCATTACTGTTAACTTCACTAGCATCCGTTTGATAGATTGGGGCTTGGCGGGATTGGGTTTTGGTATTTGAATTCATTGTTGCATCTGTACCATAGCTATTAATCGTCGCTAAATCGTATGCTTCAAATAGGTAAGCAAAATCTTGGACTTTATTATCGATAGCACCAGCTGGCAATCTCCAACCAGCAGGACAGATTGAGTCAGCGGCAGCTTGTTGATAAACTGGTGCGGAACCGGCGATAGCCGTTCTAAATCCATAGTAGTTACCAATGTGGTAATGACTACACTCTGCCTCGGTTGTGTCTTCTGTTTGTACACAGGAGGAGAGAGAATCGTATACCGTGCTTGCATCGGTGGTGCCAGATGGGAAAACATATCTGTTGCCTGCATCGGCAGATTGATATTGCCCATTTGAAGAGGTCCAGCCATCTGCCTGGTTGTTTACGATTTGAATAGTGCTGTTAGTTGGGTTCCATTTTGCATTTAAATCTGTATTAGTCCAGCCAAGATCTGTGTTGGTGTGAGTGTATAGTGCATCTTCATCATTGGCGGTATGAACTAGATTTAGATCTAGGTTTTGTGTCATCCAACATTTGTTGTCTGCAAGTTTTGCGATCCAGTAAATGGTATTATCGCGATTGTCGTAGACTTGGAGTTGGCTTGGGATGACGTTGGTATACTCACAAATTGCAGAAGTCATATCCTGCATAGAATAGTATTGATTACCACCGATAGTGGCTTTGGTTTTGCCATAGGCAGCGTAAGAATCTTCGAGAGTGATGACTGGAGTATTGGCGGTAAGTTGGAAGTTGAGAGTAGTAGAATAGACACCTGGCACAGTATTGAGGTCTAGCTTTGAAGCCATGCTTAGTGTAGTGGTATCATTTGTGATATTGGTGTCGGTAGTCTTGATGGTTTGTTCGGATTTGATAGCATTGAAATTGCTATTTCCGATAGCGAGACCCCAGTGGTTTAGAACGTTACTATCGGTAGAGGCGGCAAAGTCTGCGGCGGAAATACCGGTTTGGGACTCGGCAATAGAAGGAATAGTTGGGTTGGTACCGGTGTTTACATTGACGATACTGGAAGTAAGGGAAGTATTGCTCGTGGCCATGGTGAGCGTATAGCCAGCAGTGCTGTTAGTGGAAGCGGTGACATCGAGGGAAGCAGAATCATAAACACCACTCTTGTTTGGGGTGATCTGGAGATTGACAGAGGCGGCCGACACGATAAGCGAGGCAGATGGATTGACAGTGATAGAAAAGTCCGTACTAGCAGTGTCTGCATATGCTCCGTTTGCGGCAATGCTAGCGCCTAGTGCGATGATTGTTGGTATGATTAGTTTTTGTTTTTTCATTCTATATTTCCTTTATTTCCTTTACTTCCTTATTGTTGTGCTATACAGCGAACGGTACCACCATAGTGACGGTTCAATACGTCGTAGTCTAAACCGGTCTCATAACCAGTCCAGGATGTCATACTGTAGTTGTTGTAGTTTGATGAAGTCCAGTATTCATTTTCATTGCCTACCCATTCCTGCATGATACCTTCGGAGTTAATAGCTCCAGGCAAAGACATACGGAAAGTTAAACGGAATGCATCAAATTGTTGCTCATAGGCATCCCAGTCTTCATTCTGGAGAGATTGATCAACGTGATGTTCTAGTAAGGTGGCAAACTCGCCATAGTCGTCATATGAGCTCCTACCAGTAGGTAAACGCCAACCAGTTGGGCAGATATCACCATCAGTATCTATGGCTGTGTCTGGCTTATCTACTGGTGTGCCAGGGCCGGAGGAAGTACCATAACAATAAGTACCAGCGCTTGCTGCACAGAAATTATATAATGCACCATTATTCCAACCATTAATGGTATCAATTAGATTTGGAGAGGGGCTATCCATGCCAATAGTGTATACCTCTGGAATTGCATGGCTAAATGTACTGTAATCGTTTGGCTGGAAAGCCCTTGCACCTGCTAGTGGCCACTGATCATTGTCGCCACCACCACCATTAAACAGGTAGTTTAAATGTGCTGTAGTAGCATTTGTTCTACCGTCCATTCTGGATTGGACGTAGCTGTTGGTTATATCAAGAGCGAGGTTATCCGCGAACCAACATCTGCCATCTGCCATTTTGCGAATATGATATGATTTCCAGTCGCGAAGATCAAGTGCATATACATCACTGCCTACCGCAGTAGCATACTGACAGATTGTGTAGGTTTGACCATTTTCTTGAATCGGAAGGTTAATATCTTGTATAGCAAAACGAAGTTCGCTAGCTGGGCGTTGGTAATATGATTCATTTGTAGCTTCGGCGTATGTACCATCACCAACTGGATAATATAGGCCATGCTTGGTTTGGCCGCCGCCCATATCAAATGCGCCTGGATTAGTAGTATAGGCTTTTTCATAGGCGTACGCCAAAGAAATGCCTGGGTTGTAGCTGCTGCCATCTGCACTTGGTTCATCTGCCGAACAAGTGTTTACACTAGTATCACAAAGCCACACGGCATAAAGGCTGAGACTATTTGAACCAGATTCAGAATATTTTGGTACATCATAGCGGTCTTGATTGCCAAAACCCTGGCCTTTGCCATCCGCTCTAGTATTCCAACCGTTAAATAAGTAACCTGTCTTTGTAAAAGTATTCGCAGCAAGGTTTACGCTAGTATTAAAGTGTACATTTTCGGAGAAGTTTACACCGTCGCCACCGTTTTTGTCGTAGCTAATTTGGTAATTATTGCTTACAAGTACCGCATATAAATCAAGGGTGTCTCCGTTTTCAGCTCTCGAGTAATTCATGACATCTTGCTCACTACGATATTTTGGAGTTGATGCGTTATTAGTTTCAGCCCAACCGATAAAGGCATAATTGTTGTTATCTACAGGTTGAGCATAACTTCCCTGCGCAACACTCGTTAATACTGCTTTACTTGGCATTTCTCTTGAATCTTCGGCAGTAATGATAGCATAATAACCATATCCACCTGAATACCTTCCTCTCCATCCAAAGGTTATCGCATTGTCATCAACATCAAATTCTATGGTAACCGATGATCCATCACCGGTTGTATACTTACCCGTCGTATTTCCTTCAACTTTTAGCCCAGAGGCATAGTCGCTAGTGGCGCCGTAACCAGAGTGTTCTCCGGCCCACATACTCAGCCAGTTGTCATTATTTGTGGTGGAGTATGTTAGTGTTACGTGTAATTTAGCAGCGCCTTCGAAACTTATTACTTCTGTTGGATAATAATATCCTGGGCAATCGCCACTCTGTGTTCCATCATCAGCAATATTGCTAGTATGAGAGTATTGTGTACCAAATGGTATTTCTTCGCTTACATATTTTACGGTATTAGTAGTACCACCACCATTAAAGGTAAGGCCGTTACTATTATAATTAATAGTTGCGCTTGCTTGTACTGGAGTTTGGTCTTCTTCCCACATTGCTTTTAGAACTAGGTTGTTTTGGGCGGTTTGGTCCGTATCGTAACTGTCGCCTGGTTGGTAGACTGTACCAGTACAAGAATCTACACCACTGGTAGTAGTGGTGGTACCATCACACCAATCTATGAAAGAATAGCCACTTCTGGATGGAGTTGTGCTAGATATCTCAATAGATTGTGCAGAAGCATCGCCAGATTGATTTGCTGGCATATTAGTCACTTCATCTTCTGTGTTTTTATTGTAGGTGATAGAATAACCAACTGGGTTTGCTACGGCAGTGATTACAAAAGTATTGCTATACTTACCAGCAGGAAGGCCATAGTTTACTTTTGCGCCAATGGCAATATTATAAGAGTTT
>JAZNDC010000006.1:0-5312 GCA_045587885.1 Candidatus Nanosyncoccus sp.
GGATATACCTACAATGTTACTGTCATTGCTAGTGCCTGGAGCTAGATCTAGAATTTGGATATCTGCGTCAGTAATCGTAACAGACAAGTTTGAATTGAAGTTGAACTGGACGTCTACATCGTAGGAATAGGAGGTGGCAAAGGTAGGGGCAGCAGAAACTGCGCTACACAGAACCGTGCCAAGTCCAACCGATAGATGTTTGACCTTCATATGGGCTTATTATAGCATAAGTATTTTGTTTTGTTAATTATTTGTGAGATTGTAGCTCAAGCGAATAAGGTCGTCTATTTCACTTTCTTCTAGCTGACCGGCAAGAACTATTTCGATGCCACCTCGGCCAAAGTAACGCGATTCCATCACGGATTCATATTTTTCTTCTAAGAGTTTTGCAAGTTTGTCGTCCGTGCGAATTTCAATGGTGTTTTTGTTCTCCACCAAAAATGCTTTGTCATCCTTATTATATATGGTGCGGTCTTTTTCTTGTTTCTTTGTATATTCGCCGATACCAGTTACTTTAGAAAGGTCAAGTACCATTTGAGTTCCTCTATGCTTCCATTAATATCATCGAGCGCGCGATGTGCATCACGCTTGGTGAATTTTTTGTCCAAGGCATTTTCGAAATAAATCTTCCAGGCGGAGACGTCGAGCATGCGGTAATGTAAGCGTTTGTTTAGTTCTGGCATTTCACGCTCGATAAATTTACGGTCTTGGTGAATAGAATTTCCAGCGAGATAGATTTCCTTGCCGAAGTTGTCGTCTAGGAATTTAATTAGTTCACTTTCGATTTCTGCTACTGGTCTACCATCTTTGTTTTGCGCTACTAGTGCATCATAGGATTCTTTGTTTCTTTCCCAGAATTCACCGACCATGCGTTCTTTGATTAGCTTGTCATCTACTTTTACTGCGGCTTCGTAGGTAGCAATTTCATTCAAATCCATATTCGTCGCAATGGCGGCAACTTCCAGTATGCGGTCTTTTTCTGGCTCAAGGCCAGTCATTTCTAAATCGATCCAGAGTAATTTGGCTTTTTTCATACTATTATTATAACTCTATAAGGGATAAATCTCAACTAGAAGGCCTTTTCGTCTTCCCAAAGGCTCGGCTCGTAGACCGCTCCAGTGAACCAAATAGCGTCATTGTCGCGGTCACGAATAAGGAACAGGAATGGATTATCAATATGGATAACAATTGGCTGTGGGACTTCTTCATTAAAGGTGGCCGTTTCGGTTAAGCCAAAGGCCGTGACGGCCGCAGCTTTAATTCCCTTTTCACTAAAATCGATATTAGCCTTGTGAATCGCAGCGGAAACAAAAAGTGGTTTGTTTGCCATGTTTGTAAAATCTGCAGTGTTTTCATTAAAAGCAGATTTAATGCCAAGTGTTGCCAAATCGTCTTTAAATTGAAGCTGGTATTCATAATTAAAGCGAGGAATATACAGCTCGACTCCATCTTTTACGGTGCTAGCAGATTGTAGATTGCCAAGTATATTTTTTACTTTTTGTGAATCTATACCATTGATAAACTCGGTAAGGTTGCCTTTAGGCATGATGGCAATAAAATCAAGATTGACGGTTGTTTTTGAGTTTAATGGAAGCGAGATAGCAGTGGTATCATCACTGGTATAGTATTTCACGTCTTCTGCCTTAAATGTCTGGCTCATAGTGGAAGCATTAACCGTGTTGCCGTCTTGTTTATGAAAATCTCGTCCGTATGTAAAATCATTAATCGGGTATTTCCAATCCATCTGAATCGCAAGTGCATTGGCAAGTACCATTTTGGTTTCTGAAGTTGGGACAATGCCAAGCTCGTCGATAAGACCAAGTGTTTTGTTTTTGGTCCACTGATTCATTGTGGCACTACTACTGAAGCTATCATAGATTACTTCTGCATTAAAATTATTCTCAACGTTTGTTTTATACGATGAGAGGACATTATCTTTAAAACTATCACGAATAAACACCGCGTTAGCAAGCGAAAGAACATTATCGATATTTTCGTACTTAGGAACACTAACGCCATTCAAGACTTTATCTATCTCCGCTTTGGTGTCTCCAGATGCTCCTGCACTGAGAAGACTGAGACCATTGTTGATGGAAAGTGGGCTATAGATAATGTTTTTTGCGTTGTTCTCCATCTTTAAATAGCTAAATGTTTCATCTGCAATAGAAATAGTAGGAGTCGGTTCGGCACTTAGTCCCTCGTCTCCTTTCAAGTTTTTTATCAAAGCAAAAACACCTATGCCAAGTAACCCCACTATGGCAATACATGCAAGAAGTATAATTACCAAAGTTTTATTTGAATTGTTTTTTTGCAAAACTGGCGCAGTGGCCTCTTCGCTGATGTTTGTATTACTCTCAATAATATCGTTATTATCCATATATATATTATATATCGATAATGGCTAAATTTACATTGATTCTGGGATTTCTATGCCAAGAATATTAAGGCCATGAGTAATAGTGTCTAAATAGACTTTGACGAGTTTGGCGCGGGTAGCTTCTTCGGCGGAGCCAGCAACTGGACAGTTTTCGTAGAATCTCGAAAAATCCTGGGCGAGCTCGTACAAGTAATTCGCTACTTTGTGCGGAGCCATTTCGGTAACTGCGTCGTCTAGTGTCGTCTTGTACTCTAAGATTTTTTTCACGAGCGCGCGTTCGCTTGGCTGGAGATCTCTCGACCCCGTTTGTTCACGCCCGCCGTCGCGGGGTTCACTCGCTTCGCTCGGGTCGTAACCCTCGTGGGACACGGTCTCGCGACCTCCACCAAGCTCACCTACGTTCGCAAGAATCTTCTTGGCGCGGACAGCGGAGTAGAGGAGGTATGGACCGGAGTTGCCGGTCATTTTGACGGATTCTTTTGGATCAAAAATGATGTTGCCGCCAATGCGGTATTTGAGGAAAGCGTATTTGGTAGCGGCGAGAGCGACCTTTTCGTCTTCTGAATTATACTCGGATTTTAGCTCGTCTTTTACCATGTTTAATACATCAACGGCTTTTAGGAAATTGCCTTTTCTAGAAGACATCTTTTCGTTGCCAGGAAGCTTTACTAGGCCGTGAGTTAGGTGTGAGGTCTTTTCTACTAGCTCTGGAGCATATTGCTCCACAGACTTCAAAACAACTTTCATGTATTCGAGCTGTTCGCTGCCGGTGATGACGACAGATTTATCAAAATGGAAGTCGTTGTACTTGGTGAAGATAAGACCCACATCCTTGGCTTCGTAAGTTGGGACGCCTTCTTTGTTGATAAACACGCGGGTATGGAGGCCGAATTTGTCGCCATTGAAAATCACAGCGCCGTCACTCATCTCGTAAACACCTTTTACTAGTTGGTCTTTGACAGTTTGGAGACCAAGTGCAGCTACGGTGGATTCTGGATAGTATTTATCGAACTTTACGCCGATAGATGCATAAAATTCTTTGAAATAATTGTATGATAGTTCCCTGCCTTTCCAGTAGAGGTCGGCGAGTTCGGTGCCATGGATGTCTTCGGCGTTAATTTTGTAAATTTCTTTATTCAAAGCAGTGATTTCGGCTTTGGCGACTTCGTCGTCTTCGTAGGCGGCAGTGCCCTCTACGTAACATTTGGCAATATCTTCAATGGTAAGATTTGAAGTGTCTTTCTGCTTCAAAATATACATAGTTTTGGCTACATGGAGACCCACATCGCCACCGAAGTTGGCGCGGATAACGTTTGCTCCGGCGTATTCAAATAGACGGCCGATAGAATCACCAACGATACTCGTATAAAGATGGCCGACATGAAGGACCTTAAATGGATTTGGATCGCTAAATTCACAAACAACAGTCTTGCCTGCGAAGATATCGGAGCCGAGTTTGTAATTTTCTAGCGCATCTTTTAGATAATCCTCAGGCAAAGAAAAGTTAAGAAAACCCGGGGCGGAAGGTGTGCCGATGCCGAGCTCTTCGGCAATTTGCATTGGGGCTTTGTGGAGTTCTTTTGCAAGCTTTAATGGAGCGTTAGAAGAATAATCTGCGTCGATGTTCTCTGGAGCAGGAGAAATTTCGGGTTCAAAATCAATGTTGTATAAATTTTTGATAGCTTGTTTTAATTGATTTTGAAACTCTTGCATAAAAATATTATACCATATCTATTGTGTATGGTATAATGAGGGGAGTTGCGGGTATCGTATAGCGGCTATTATGTATCCTTCCCAAGGATAAGATCAGGGTCCGACTCCCTGTACCCGCACCATTTTTATTGTTCGTTGTTTTCTGGTTGTGGGTTCGGATTAATAAACTCGTTGATTTTGCTATCATTACGAAGCTGCTCAAAACGAGATGAAAATTCTGTGAAAGCCACCTTGATAGAAACAAAGTTCACTTCGGTTTCGGTCTTTTTGATAAGTTTTACGAAATAGTAACCGTCGCCATTCATGGAGACAAATTTGCCGGTTTGACCACCCGGCTCGAGTTTGATGGCTTCGGAGGCGCGGCCGCCATCAATATTTTGGGCGGACACCATGCCACCAGTTTCCTGAAACTCGATGCTGTCTCCTAGAGCAGAAGCTACAGCACCATAATCGCCGCCGTTTTCTTTTAACATAGATTCGACTTTGTTTGCGATTTCGTTGGCGGTATTATCTATAGCGATTTCAACTTTGGATTTGGTGAGATTTAGCTCAAGCATACGTCGGTATTCGTCTTTTGATAGACCAAAATTCTCGGAGACAATTTTCATAAAGCTTTCTTCGCTACGATTGGTGCCTCCAATGCTAAGATGACGTTGGAATTCGTTGTCGATTTCTTCTTTTGATACTTCGATCCCCTGCTCTTTGGCGAGCTTGGCCGCATAGGCGTATTCTTCAGCTTCGTTTAGTGCGGAGCGGCGGTATTCTGCGCGCAAATCATCTAGCGAACCGCTGTTGTCGTTTTGGCTAGATTGGCGTTCGATAGAAATGATACTGCTGCGATAAAACATTAAGTAATCTGAGAAGCGTACCTTTTCACCGTCTACTTCGGCAACTGATACTGGAATAATTTTGGTGACGCGGAAAAGCATTTCGTCTGTCATATTAAACTTGTAAAGCGCAAGCCAACCACTAGTAACGACAATACCAATAACTACAACTGCGATGAGGACTGTATTTACCACGACGCGGTGTTTGGTCCACTGAAGAGGGTATTTGAATTTGCGGCCCTTGGCTAGGACTTCCTCACGACGCTCTTCGACCTTTTCTTGCTCGGTCTTCTTGTCGTCTTTTTTCTTGAGTAGTTTCATGATATAATTATAGCATATTATTTTGTGGCCCGGTGGCTCAATGGATAGAGCAATTCCGTCCTAAGGAAGAGGTT
>JAZNDC010000007.1:0-18150 GCA_045587885.1 Candidatus Nanosyncoccus sp.
ATGGAAAAACGCGGCATCGAGCGCACCGAAGACGGGGAATCAGAAAAACAGTTCCGCGAAATGATTCGCGAAACCGAAGGCAAAGATTGGGTTGTACGCCAAGTTATCGCCGAGGTAAAAGACCTTATCGCTGCCGGCCAAAAGCGCATTATCTTAGACGGCGTCTATTCCTGGACCGAATACAAGACCTTAAAGCACGAATTTCCAAAATGCCTCACCTTTGTGGCAGTAGTAGTAGACAAAAAACTCCGTTACGACCGCGTAGCAAAACGCCCAGGCCGCTCTTTTGATGCTGCCGCTATCCGCGAGCGTGACCGTAGCGAAATCGAAAACCTCGAAAAAGGTGGCCCAATCGTCGCCGCAGATTATTATATTTTGAACAACGGCACGGTAGAAGAGCTCGAATCCCGTACCGACGATATTCTTAAAGAGATAGATTTCTAATGAAAAGATTAGTTCTAATTGATGGCAAATCGGTATTCTACCGGGGTTATTATGCCATGGGTGCGCTGAGTCTTCCAGACGGTACCCCTACTGGCGGCATTTATGGCTTTGCTGCCATCGCCATGGAAATTGTAAAAAAACTTAACCCTACCAAGGTAGTAGTTGCTTGGGATTCCAAAACTTCCGTTTCTAAGCGCCGCGCTATCTATCCAGATTACAAAGCTGGCCGTGTAAAACCGGGTGACGATTTTTACGCTCAAATCCCGCTTTTAGAGGATTTGATTCGCGACCTTGGTTGGGTTTTTGTAGAAATTAATGACTATGAAGCAGACGATATTATAGGTACACTTAGCCGTCAGGCCGACGAAACTCTGGATGAAAAAGGGAATTGTGACTACGAAACATTCATCATTTCTTCAGACCAAGATATGCTCCAAATCGTGGATGACAACACCCATATGTGGCGCATCCTCAAAGGCTTTACTAATATTGAACAAATAAATGTACCAGAGCTAGAAGCAAAATATGGCATCAAAAAAGATCAGTTCCTAGATTTAAAGGCATTAAAAGGTGACTCTTCAGACAATATTCCAGGGGTGCCAGGCATTGGTGAAAAAACCGCCGCCAAGTTGTTAAATGATTTCGGCAGCCTAGATGGCGTCTACGAAAACATTGAACAAATTAATGGTTCAACTAGGACTAAGCTCGAAGCCGGCAAAGAATCTGCCTATATGTCTCGTGATTTGGCCAGGATTATGTTTGATGCGCCAGTAGAACTTGCTACTCTCCCAGACTTTCACTTTGACAAAGACCGTGTCATCGCCGGTCTCCAAAAGCTCCGCTTCAACTCCCTCATCCGCAAATTCGCTTCTGCTCCAAACAGTGATAAAGGCTCGAACAAATCTGAAATTAGTGTTACTCGAGGGCTTTTCGCAGGCTCGGCCGAGAATGAGCGCGCCACCCCCGCGACGGCGGGCGGTGGCGACGCGTCCCGAGAGAACACTAATTTAGATTTGTTCTCACCTTCAATCATTGATTGGGACATCAAGTCGATGATGCATGATGATGGAGTTAAAGCCAAGGAGATTTTGGCCGGCGAATCATTCTGGGATCTTGGCCAAGCAGATTTTCTACTAAACCCTCTCGAACGTGGCCAGTCAGACCGTTATGATCCAATGGATTTAGACACCGCTTTCAAGGCTCAGCAAAGAGACTTACTCGAACTTCCAAGGCTTTATCAAGTCTACACCGATTTTGATCTACCTCTTATCCCAGTCCTCTACAAGATGGAAAAGAAGGGTATGCTAATAGACCGCGCCTACTTTGCCAAATTAAAAGACGAGTATACCGAAATCGTAAACGGCCTTGAAAAAGAAATCTGGAAACTAGCTGGCAAAGAGTTTAATGTGAACTCCCCAGTCCAATTGTCAGAGATTTTGTTTACCGACCTGGGCCTTCCAATCAAGGGGATCAAAAAGACCACTCGTGGCTACTCTACAGGCGCCAAAGAACTAGACAAATTGATAGATGAGCACCCAGTTATTCCAAAGCTTATTGAATACCGCGAAGCCGCCAAGCTTCTCTCTACCTATATCATCCCGATGCCAGACCTAGCAGACAAGGAAGACCGCATCCACACCACCTTTACCCAGAACGTCACTGCTACCGGCCGCCTCAGTTCATTGAACCCAAATCTCCAGAACATTCCAGTTCGCACCGAAGAAGGTAAGCGCATCCGCACTGGCTTTATCGCTCCAGAAGGCAAGGTTTTGGTTTCCGCCGATTATTCGCAATTTGAGCTTCGTCTCGCCGCCATTCTCTCTGGTGACCAAGCCTTAATTGACGATTTTAATAATGATATCGATATTCACACCAAGACTGCGTCCGAAGCTTTCCATGTACCAATCTCTGAAGTCACCAAGACTCAGCGCCGCGCTGCTAAGGTGATTAACTTTGGTGTTCTCTATGGAATGAGCGTAAAAGGTTTATCAGATGCTACTGGTATGTCTGTGCCAGAGGCCAAAATCTTTATTGATAACTATTTTAAGCTTCGCGCGCCGATCAAGAAGAAACTGGAAGACATCTTGAAACAGGCTAGGGAAGAAGGCTACGTAGAGACCTACTTTGGTCGCCGCCGTCCAACTCCAGATGTAAAATCACCGAACTTCCTTATCCGCCAAGCTGCCGAGCGTGCCGCTGCCAATATGCCAATCCAAGGCACCGAAGCGGATCTTATGAAGCGCGCTATGATAGAGGTAGACAAAGCCTTGCCAAAAGGCGCCGACCTCATTATGCAAGTTCACGACTCCCTTATTGTGGAGTGTGACGAAAGAATCGCAGATGATGTTGCCGAGGTTCTAAAAGAAAAGATGGAAGCCGTGGCTCCAGAGCTCAAGATCAAACTCGCTGTCGAAATCTCCAAAGGCAAAAACTGGGGCGAGCTTTAGAAGTTTATTCCAAAACGAAATAAACTATGTTACTATCAGTATGTGCATACTACACATACTGAAAGAGCAAAAATGGAGAAATCAGTAGAGATATACAAGGTCCACGAGGGGGAGATTATTTTTAATGTGGATGTAAGCAAAGAAACTATTTGGGCCACCCAAGAACAATTAGCTAAACTCTTTGGAGTAGACCGTACGGTTGTCGGACGTCATATCCGTAATATTTTTCGTGATGGTGAATTAGAAGAAGATTCAGTATGTGCAATTTTTGCACATACTGCCTCGGACGGGAAGACTTACCAGGTCAAAATGTACAACCTCGACGCTATTATTTCTGTGGGCTACCGTGTTAATTCCAAAAAGGCTACCGACTTCCGTATTTGGGCTACCAAAGTACTCCATCACTACGTAGTAGACGGTGTAGCCGTAAACGAGCATCGCCTTAAGGAATTAGACTCCAAAAAACTCCACGAAATTGAAGGTGCGCTCGGCATCGTTAAACGCCTTGTAGCTGCATCAGACCTCTCTGCAGATGAGGCAGGTGGTATCCTCGAGGTAATCACTAAATACTCTCCAAGCTTCAAAGCCTTGCAAGAGTTCGATGAAGGCCACATCTCCTTTACCAAAGGCAAAAAGCGCACAGTCAAACTATTAAACGAATCAGATTGCGCAGGTATCATTACCTCTCTCAAGAAAAACGTAAAAGGTGGCGACCTCTTTGGCAAACCTCGTGGCAAAGCCTTTGAATCTAGTCTTAGTGCCATCTCGCAAACTTATGACAACAAAGATGTCTATCCATCTATCGCCGAAAAAGCCGCCAATCTCCTCTATCTCATTATCAAAGATCACCCATTTTACGATGGCAACAAACGTATCGGCGCCCTGCTTTTTGTGATTTTCCTCACCATTAATGACTATCACCTCACCGAAAACGGCGAGACTAAAATCAGTGACCGTGCCCTTACTGCGCTAGCTCTTCTTATTGCCGAATCAAACCCATCAGAAAAGGGCCTCCTTACGGCCCTTATCTGCAAATTACTTGAGAACTAGCGCTATATCTGGTGTGCCATATTTAGCGTGTCGCGTAAGCAATGTTGTGCTCCATGGCTTGGGTTTCAAGTGCAGCAAGACGAGCAGCATCATCAATAGCAGAGTTTACAGAGTGCTTTACACGAGCAGCTTCCTCGGCTTTCTTTGCATCGTTCCAGCGGTCGAGAGTACCTACGAGGTAGCCAGTGATGCGGCGAAGACGCTCAAATTTACCTTCGTCAAAATACTCAGCGTGCTCTTCAAAATACTCTTTCATTGCGCATTCACCAGCTTTTTCGCCGATAAGCTTCATGCCAACTTCTACGAGGCAGGAAACGTGCATGGTTTCGTACTGGTCAAAATCGGCGAGCGCCTCTTTTGCTTCTTTTTCGGATACTTTAGCGTACTTTGAAATGGACTTTAGAAAGCGCTTCATATCGAAATTTTCGGCGTCGTTCGGATTGCGATAGATGATCTTCTTCATGGTTTTTCCTTATGTTATGTTTTAGTATTACCTTTATGTTTTTCATTATAAACCCCACATATAGTGTGTGTCAAGTACTTTTTTACACCATATGTAGTGAAAAAAGGCAAAAAAGTTCTATCTGAGACCATAAAAACTTGGCTAGAGCGGCTTGGGAGCTGGGTCTCAGATAGAACTATTTTTGCCTTCTCTGTATGGTATAATAAATACATGCCAGAGTTGCCTGAAGTGGAGACTATAAAAAGAGGCCTAAAGGGCTTTATTTTGCATAAAAAAATCAAAAAAATCGACGTTTTGTGCGAAAAATCCTTCATCGGCACCGCCAAACTAGGCACGGTAGAAAACCTTCGCCGTTTCGGCAAAGCTCTAATTATAGATTTAGACAACGGCTACTCTCTAATGATTCATCTTCGTATGACCGGCCAACTTATCTACGACGGCAAAGAACGCTACGCCGCCGGCCACCCGAGCGACAATTTTACCGACAAACTTCCAAACAAACAGACCCGCGTAATCATAGAATTTACCGACGGCACCCTATATTTTAACGATCAACGCAAATTCGGTTTCATCAAAACCATCACAACTACAGAGGTAGAAAACGACCCATTTATCAAAAAACTCGCCAAAGAGCCGTGGGCTATGACCGCAGAAGAATTCTACGAAAAACTACAAAAGCATAAATCCGCCCCAGTCAAAGCCACAATTTTAGACCAATCCATTATCTGCGGGCTAGGGAATATCTACGCAGACGAGGCTCTCTTTGCCTCAAAAATCCACCCCGAGACCAAATCCGGCAAAATTACCAAAAAAGAAGCTGAACTTTTGCTCCAGTCTGCAAGGGAAGTCATGGACCGCTCCATAGAGTCTGGCGGCTCCACTATGGCTACCTATGTCAAAGCGGATGGCACCAAGGGTGATTACCTAGAGAAATTTGCACAAGTTTTTCGCCGCGACGGCGAGCCATGCCCGCGCTGCAATACCAAAATAGAAAAAATCCGTGTTGCCGGCCGTGGTACTCATATTTGCCCACATTGCCAGAGGAGGAAAGATGATTAAAGTTTTTTACGGCGACGACCGCGTAAGAGCCAAACAAGAAATCGACAAATTCCTTGGCAAAGATTACGAAGTGATTGAGGGTGCGGGCCTCACCGAGCAGGATCTCCCAAGCATTTTTAAAGGCGCCTCGCTTTTTGCCGAAAAGCGCTCAATCCTCATCCGCGACCTCTCTACCAATAAATCCGCCTACGACTTCCTTCCAGAATACCTAGATACTCCGCATAATATCGTCATTTTTGAACTAAAACTAGACAAACGCTCCACCACCTACAAAGAACTAAAAGACAAAATCGAATTTCGTGAATTCGCCCTTCCTCAGGACAAAAATTTCTCCCTCGTCTTTGATATTTACAAAACCGCCAAAAAAGATGGCAAAAAAGCCGTAGAGCAGCTAAAAAGTATCGAGCAAGATCAAGACCCGATGATGTTTTTTGGTCTACTTGTTTCTCAGGCTATCAAAGATTTCGCTGCCAATCAGGGAACCAAACAAAAGAGAGCTCTAAAAGAGCTCTCCAGAATTGATATTTTAATGAAGACTACTTCTTCTCAGCCTTGGCTTTTGGTTGAGTCTTTTTTGCTGCAGGTTTCTTTGCTGCAGTAGCTTTAGTAGCGGGCTTCTTAGCAGCTGGCTTTGCAGCGGCCTTAGGAGCAGCAGCTTTCTTAGCGGCAGCTGGTTTTGCAGCACCTTTTTCTAGCTTTACGCCAGCTTTCTTTGCATATGCGTGAAGAGCAGCTTTGCGGCGTGCAGCGGTGTTTTTCTTCATTAGGTCTTTCTTTACAGCCTTGTCATATTCGGACTGAGCAGCAGAAAGAGTCTTTGCATTTGGATTAGCACGAAATGCTTTAAGAGCGGCCTTGATAGCCTTCTTTATTTCTACGTTATGCTCGGTGCGCTTTTCAGCTTGGCGAGCGGCCTTCTTGGCAGATTTGATAATCGGCATTTTTTTCCTATTTACATTAAAAATTAATTACTTCCCGCTATTATAACTCTTTTCCCCCGAAAAGTAAAGACTTTTTACCCTTGCATTATCTTGACGCTTATGTTAAACTCGAGGTAGAAAGGTAACAATGCCTGACGATAACACACAAACTACACCAACTGATGCTTTCGCAGTGCCTACACCGGCACCAACTTCTGATGTTTCAGCGCCAACTGCGCCCGTTTCTGATGTGTCAACGCCAGCAGCACCAGCTCCGGATGTGCCAATGCCATCTATTCCAACACCTACTGCTGATGATTCAGTGGAAGACGACACCGTAGTTGTCCCAGATGGCCCTCTCGCCGATGCATTAAAAGAAGCTCAAGGCGGCGACCAGCCAGATGAAAACATCACAGAAGTAGCAAACAAAATCGTCAATTCTCAAAATATCCTTATTGCTTTATCATCGGATCCGTCCGTAGATGAACTTTCTGCAGCTATTGGCCTTTCGCTTTATCTAGACAAACTTGGCAAGCGTGCCACCGCTATTTACTCTGGGAATACGCCAAACGCGCTCGAATTTCTTAAACCAGAGGAGACCTTCGAAAGTACTGCCGATACCTTGCAAGATTTTGTTATTGCCCTGAACAAAGAAAAAGCCGACCATCTCCGCTATAAACTTGATGGCGATTACGTCAAGATTTATATTACCCCGTACAAATCCCGCATCGCTGAGGAAGACCTCGAGTTTTCATATGGTGATTACAATATTGATCTCGTCCTTGCACTCGATGTAGCAAATGGTATCGACCTCGACGCCGCTCTTCGTGAGCACGGCCGTATTATGCACGATGCAGTTATCGTAAATATCACTACTGGCAAACCAGGGAAACTCGGTGAAATCGAATGGAGCGACAAATCCGCCAGCTCAATTTCAGAAATGGTCGCTAGATTGCTATATGGAATCAAGAGCGATGTCGTCATCGAGAAAGATGAGGCTACCGCCTTCCTTACCGGTATCGTTGCCGCTACAAGTAGTTTCTCAAACGCCAGCACCACTCCAGAAACTATGAAAATTTCTGCTCGCTTGATGGAATCTGGCGCAGATCAACAGCTAATCGCAAAGAACATCACTCCAGAAACCGAAAATGAAATTTTGTCATATGCCACAAGCGCCCCAAAGAAAAAACCAGTAGACGATGATCCTACTAAGCTCGAAATTGAGCACGAAGGGGAAGAAGCATCAGCAGAAGAACCAGTAGAAGAGTCGACCGAAGGCGAAGTTGCAGAGCCAGAAGAGGAGAAAAAAGAAGAGCCAACCGGAGAAGGATCAGCTGAAGAAGAGCTAAAATCCGACTCAATGATGGATGATCTCAAGGCGGCAGAAGCAAGCTTGTCTACTGCCGGTGATGTTGCTACTCCAGTTGCTGCAGAATCTCCAATCGTTCTTGGTTCAGAAGAAAAAGAATCATCTACGGCTCCAGCAGAATTACCTCCAATCGAACTTCCAGAACCATCTATCCCAGAGCCAACACAAACAGCGATGGCTACTTCAGAACCACCAGAACACCCAGACATTAGCCAAGGCGAGACGGTCATCAACCCATCTGCTGATTTTACGCTAGAAGAAGCAGGCGGAGAAAACAAATACGGTCAAATGTTAGAAGAAGCTCTCCAGGAGCCAGGTGGAGCCCCAGTGCCTCCAAACGAACCAATCTTCAATCCTCCAGAGACTGAAGGTATTAACCCAGCTGCAAACTTTGCCCCGCCAGTCCCAACGGCTCCAGATATTAACGGTGTTCCAGAAATAAATTACATGCCAATGCCAGATGACGGTACTTTGCCTCCACCGCCAACTCCTCCAGTAGATTTTAGTACACCAGCCCCAGAAGCTCCTGCTATGCCATCAATGCCTACCGAAGCCCCAGCCCCAGAAATTCCTAGTCCAGTAACTATGGGTGGGCAGCCAGCAATGCAAGACCAAGTCTACAACGAACAAGCCGCCAATCCTGCCGCCTTCCAAATTCCAGGCATGTAAATCTTACCCCTTGATTTTCACTAAACAATGATATATAATATATATGTGCTGGATTCGTAGCTCAGTTGGTTAGAGCGCTGCCCTGTCACGGCAGAGGTCGCGAGTTCGAGTCTCGTCGGATCCGCCATAAAACAAATGCCTTCGGCATTTTTTTTATGGCGAATCCGGAGCTTCACAAACGGATCCGCCATGAAAAAAGGCCATCGGCCTTATTTTTGTGTTACAATAAGCTTATGACAAATCGGGAGGTGAGGAAATTGTCTTTTGTCGTAGCAAGTATTTTTGCTACTCTTTTCATTCTCCTTGCGCTCTCATGTAATGCTTTTGCGGCTACCACCGGTTCCGCCACATTTTCCGTAGATATCGATAGTGCCGTCTTGGAACTCACCGTCCCATCAAACCCAGCCATCATCGATCTCAACCCAACCATGACTGGTGCTGCCTTTGGTTCAGCAGATCTCACCATCCACGTAGCTACCAACAACCAAACTGGCTATGCCCTCACCATGACTCCACAATCTACCAATCTAACTCGTACTACACTCCTTCCTGGAGAACAAGAATACAGAACTATAGGAACTTTAGCTCAAACCACTCCAGCCTCTACTGGCTATACTGAAGATACTTTCACGTCCAACACATGGGGCTATAGAATCCTAAACAATACTAATTACTATGGTATAGACGAAAACAACCCTACTATCTCTCACCCAGCTTGGACTACAGACGCCCCTACCAACGGCACTAACCACAACCTTACCGTAGCCGCCAAAGTAGATGCAGATACAGTTTCTGGTTCTTATGAAACCACTCTAGTCTTCACCGCCACTACTAACGCCGTGGTAGCCAAAGATACGGTATCATTCAATGGTAACGGTGCAGACAATGCAGACGCTATGGCAAATGATGGGTTCACTCTTGTCTATGGCCAGAGCACCACTCTCCCAGCTAACGTTTACACCAAATCTGGCTATCGTTTCATTGGGTGGAGCACAGTCCAATCCGGCTCTGGTGGCATGGTCTATGGCGACCAAGCCCCATATAATGCTATATCCAGTGATTATTCCCACATAATTACTCTTTATGCTCAGTGGGTTCCTAGCAGTATGCCAAATCCAAGCGGCAGTTCTAGCTCTGTATCTGGCACCACAATTGCCCGCGCTTATGAAATTGCTTATACCGCCATGCATAAAGGTATGTATGAAGAACAACACGAAGGCCAAGGCGACTATGCGCTCGTTAACTCCTGGCCACCAGATAATGAACCATACAAAAACTACGATGTTCGCTTTGCGATGCAAGACATGACGCCAGAAATATGCGCTTCCGTCACCGTTATAGATGATGCATATAGGGCCTTGGATACTCGCGATAATAGTTTGTACTTCATCACCAAGCTCCAAGATGGCAAATGCTGGATGACGGAGAACCTCGACCTAGATTTGTCTAGCTCGAAGGCACTTACAAATCAAGACACCGACCTAAACGACAAAACTACCTGGACCCCGACTACGACTATTCCAAGCACAAATATAGACCCTCAATATGGTGGCATCTCCGGGTTTAGCGGTTCGCAGACTTCACCGGTATCGGTGGACGCAGGTGAGTGGTGGTCCGATCTCGTCTGGACAGACGAATGTACGAGTAGTGGCTTTTTGAAATGTTCCCATTTCAACCAAACAGCCCCATCTACCTTAGATGACGCCAAGCATCACGGGTACGTTGGTAATTACTACAACTGGTCGGCTGCTATCGCTGAGACGTCAACCACCGCGGATAAATTCAACACCGATGGATACAACGCGCCAAATTCAATCTGCCCGAAAGGCTGGAGACTTCCAATCATGGTAGGAACGATATCTGGTACGACAATCAATGCTACTCAAGAATTTGCTTACATGAACAAGTTCTATGACACCAAAAACAACACCGACCAAGGTGTATTTGGTGCACCAGTATACCTCATCCGGTTTGGCAAGGCCTACTATGAACTTAGCTATGCAAATAAGGGCTACTACTGGTCTGCCACCGCGAGGAGTGGCATAGCGGCACATTATGCAAGTACAACCTCAGGATATGGTCCGAGCGGGGACACGGAATACTCAGACAAGAGTAACGCTCAGCCGGTTCGCTGCATCGCCCGCTAAACTCTTGCTATCTATTCCAATCTGTGATATAATACCTCTCAATATGGCTATTAAAGTTACTAGAAAAGATCAGGGAGAAGCAAACGAGAATATCATTCGCCGCTTCAACCGCAAAGTCCTCCAGAGTGGAATTATGCCTCTTAAGAAGTCGCAAATGCGCTTTAGCAAACCAATGTCAAAGCGTGAACGCCGTATCAAGGCTATCATCCGCGAAGCACGCAAGGCCGAAAAGACCGAGCGCATCAAGCTAGGACTTAAATAATAATATCCCCGTAAGGGGATATTTTTGTTATATAATATATATAAAGGAGAAAACATGATTATTTTATTTGGTTTAGCTGGTTCTGGCAAAGGTACACAAGGGAAGGCTCTTGCAGAGCTTTTTGGTTGGCGCACTTTTTCTGTAGGCCAAGTTATCCGCGATACTGGCGAATACACCGATACGATTAACCAGGGAAAACTCATCCCAGACGACGACGTCATTCGTCTTATGAACAAACAAATCGAAAAAGCCGAAGCCGAAGGTTACGACGTAATTCTAGACGGCTACCCACGCGATGAGTACCAAGCCAAATGGATGATGAAAAATATGCCGGAGAAGATTGATGGCGCCATCATTTTGGATGTTCCAAAAGAAGAATTATACCAGCGCCTTGCACTCCGCGGCCGTGACGACGACCAAGAAAAGGAAGCTATCGACCGTCGTTTTGAAATCTTTGAACAAAATATTTGTTCAATTTTACCTCTGTTAGAAGCACAAAATATTCCATATGAGCACGTGGACGGCGTAGGCCCAATTGAAGTCGTAACGGACCGATTAATAAATGTGATCAAAAAATTCAATCCAAACGCAACCATTCAAGAAGCAGACGTAAACGGTGGAGAAATCGAAAAAAGCTATGGCGAGTAAACAAATCAATATCGAAAATAACACCAAAGCCGAGGTAGACGAGAAAATCGCTGCTATGCGCGAAGGCGGCAAGATCATGGGTAACCTCCTCCGCGACCTCAAAGAATATGTACAGCCTGGCATGACCGGTAAAGAAGTGGATGCTTGGGTGCGTTCAGAAATCGTCAAGCGTGGCGCCAAAGTCTCTTACGATATGCTCGATGAAGATTTTCCAGGCGCTATCTGTATTTCTACCAATGACGTACTAGTTCACGGCGCTCCAAAAGATGAGCCGCTAGAAGAGGGAGACAAAGTTTCCTTTGATCTTGTTATCTATTACAAGGGATACCATACCGATTCTGCCTTTACGATGATTATTGGCAAAAAAGGCTCCCCAGCCGTAAAAAAGATGATAGAAGTCACCGAGTCATCTCTGTGGGAAGGAATAGAACGGGTAAAACCAGGCGCTCATATTGGCGATATTGGTAATGCGGTAGAAACAGTCCTTCGCAAGGGTCACCTTGGTGTGATAGAGAATTACATCGGCCACGGCATCGGCAAAGAGCAACATCAGGGCCCAGAAGTACCAAATTATGGCAAAAAAGGCCACGGCTACAAACTCGTAGAGGGTGACACCATCTGTATTGAGCCAATGTCTTGCCTCGGCAAACCAGCCAACTACGTAGACAAAGACGACAACTGGTCTGTAAAAATGAAAGACGGCTCCATCGGCTGTCACTGTGAGCACACGATTCTCGTCACCCATGACGGGTATGAAGTGCTTACCCTAGCAGATGAATAAACATAGTATTTGCGAGCATTGAGCGAACCCGTTTCGAGAAATATTTTTACAGGTCTGAATCCTGTACTGAAATACAGGTGAAGACCTGACTAAAAATATTGCGAGAAACGGACGTGAAGCGAAGCGCGAACAAATACTAGTTTATTCACCAATAGTGTGCTATAATGCGCTTATGGATAACGAAAAGCGCTTTGTTACAGGACTTGATGTTGGCACCGAAAATGTCCGTGCCGTAATTGCTACCGTAGAATCTGATGGTAGCCTCGCAATCGTTGGTTACAACGAAGGTAAATCTACAGGTATGCGAAAAGGCGTACCGGCAAATCTTGCTGGTCCTGCTGGCGCTATCGACAAAATGCTCGGTGATGCCGAGCGCATGGGTGGCTACGACGTTCGCAGCGCCTATGTTTCCATCAATGGTTCACAGCTTCTTTCTACCAAAACCGAAGGTATGGTGGCTGTTGGTACCACAGAGCACGAAATCAACGAAGAAGATTTAGATCGCGTAGAAGACATCGCTGTATCTGGGCGCATCCCAGCCAACCGCGACGTTCTAGATGTTGTCCCTCTAGAATACGCCTTGGATGGCCAAGGCGGCATCAAAGATCCTCTTGGTATGTCTGGTGCTCGCTTAGAAATTCGCGCCAACGTTATTTCTGCGCTTACCCCAAACTGTGAAAACCTCAAAAAAGCTACAATGTCTGCAGACGTCGAGGCACTTCGTCTTGTTCCATCTGCCGTTGCTTCTGCAAAAGCAGTTCTTACCGAGCGCCAAAGAGAGAACGGCGTTGCCGTCATCGACTTTGGTGCAACCACTACATCTCTTGCTATTTATGAAGAGGGCGACCTTCAATACGTAGGTGTCGTCCCAGCTGGCTCAAACAACATTACTAACGATCTTGCCATCGTTCTCGCTATCGACCCAGATATGGCCGAGGAAATCAAGCGTCGCTTCGTCACTGGTAGCTTTGATTCTAACAAATCTCAGGTCATCAAGATTGGAAAAGAAGGCAAACTAGAGCGCAACTTCGAGCGCAAAGAAGTCGACGATGTCGTAAAAGCTCGCCTCGAAGAAATCTTTACTGAAATTAGAAAGCATCTCAAATCCGCTAGATACGACCAACGTCTCCCAGAGGGAATCATTCTCACTGGTGGCGGCGCCAAGATGCGTGGCATCGAAGCATTTGTCAAAGAAGTCCTCGAAGCATCTGTCAAAGTTGGCATCCCCCAAGGGTTTGGTGGTGTATCCGATGCTGTTGCTAAACCAGAGTATGCTACGGCGATTGGTCTAGCTATGCTTGCCGCCGAAGACAGTCATTACAGTGCTCCTACCTCGGGCAAAAAATCTAAAAAAGCTCCTAAAACCAAGCTTAAAAAATCCAAAAAACCAGGTAATATCTTTAAGAATATCTTCTCAAAATTCTAAATCTGTTGTATACTGGTACTAATTAAAAGTGAGGAAAATTATGCCAGAGATCAAACCTACTGAGGTGGAAAGTACAGCAAGTATAAAAGTTGTGGGCGTTGGCGGTGCCGGTGGTTCCGCTGTAGATAGAATGAAAGAAGTAGGCCTAACTGGCGTAGAATTTGTTGCAATCAACACTGATGCACAGGCACTTCATCATTCTAGCGCAGATACCAAAGTTCATATTGGCAAAGGCCTCGGTGCCGGTGGCGATCCAGAAAAAGGCCGTGAAGCCGCCGAAGAAGGCCGTGAAGCTATCGAAAAGGCCTTGGATGGCGCAGATATGGTATTTATCACCTTAGGTGCTGGTGGTGGTACTGGTTCTGGTGCTGGGCCTATCGTCGCAGAAGAGGCTCGCAAAAAAGATATTCTTACTGTTGGTGTTGCTACCAAACCATTTACATTCGAGGGTGCCAAGCGTCGTGCCAATGCCGAGCTTGCTATTGATAAGCTTGCTCGCCAAGTCGATGCACTTATTACTATTCCAAACGATCGCCTTCTTCAGACCATTGATCCACGCACTCCACTTCTAGAAACTTTCAAAATTGCAGACGATGTACTCCGCCAAGGTGTTCAAGGTATCTCAGAGCTCATTACCGAGCACTCACTAATTAACCTAGACTTTGCCGATGTTAAGGCGATTATGAAAAACGCAGGCTCTGCTCTTATGGGCATTGGTCGCGCTTCTGGCGAAAACCGTGCCGTCATCGCTGCACAACAAGCTGTAGAATCCCCACTGATCGAAGTCAAAATCGAAGGTGCGCGCGGCGTACTCTTTAGCGTGGCTGGTGGCTACGACATGTCTATGAGCGAAATTCAAGAGGCTGCCGAAGTTATCACCGGCGCTGTTTCTCCAGACGCAAACATCATCTTTGGTGCATCTATCCGCCCAGAGCTAGAAGACGAAATCATCGTCACCGTAGTTGCTACTGGTTTCGATGCCAACTATTTCAATGACGAACCAACAGTTTCCGAAGCGCCAACTTTTAACGCAGAGACAGAAAAGCCAGCTGCCGAAGAAAAAGACTTTGCAGTAGAGAACAAATCCAATATGTGGGATTCCATCAAGAGCGAACCTACTCCAGAACCAGCTCCTACAGTAGAAGAGGAAGATGAGATGGATGTACCGCCTTCTCTTCGTAATCGCTTCCGCAAGAAAAAGAAAGATTAATGTTTAAAGGAGGTGCGGATGGTAGAACATAATTTTAGGATAGGGGATAGCAAAGTTCTAGAAAGCCGCGAAACCGTAGACGGCACCATGATTCGCCGTCGTCGCGAATCTGCCGATGGCCGCCGGTTTACTACTTATGAACGTATCGAGCTCCCTCCTCTTACCGTTACTAAACGTAGCGGCAATAAAGAAATTTTTGACCGCGATAAGCTAGCTCTTGCAGTCCGCCGTAGTGTTGGCAAATTCTTTAATTCTGAACTAGAAGTAGAAGACGTTGTTAATCGCGCCACGGATATTCTATACTCTACTGGTTCAGACCAAATTACTTCCAAACAAATTGGTGACGCAGTCCTAGATGTGCTAGCAGAAGTAAACGAAGTCGCTTACATCCGCTTTGCTTCAGTATTTCGCGAGTTCAAAACTTTGGAAGATTTTGAAAACATTCTAAAAGAACAAAAGAAAAGGAAATAGTAAGATGCGGGTGGTTTGCGTTTATCGCGATAATCAAGATTATACTAGGACGGTCACAGAGTGGCTCGAAAACTTTCGCCGCCAAACCGGCAGGGAAATCGAGACTATGGATCCAGATAAAAACCCTGGTTTTTGTGAAACCTACGACATTGTAGAGTACCCTACCTTTATAGCCATTGATAACAGTGGTGAGGTTCACAATGTTTGGAAAGGCCGCGACCTTCCATTAATCAACGAAGTTCTTTATTACGCTATATAGTGTGCTATAATAAGCTTATGAATAAAAGGGCGGTAATAGGTGCAATCTGTGCTGTTTCTACTATTTTTGCGCTTCAAGGGAGCGCCCTTACTTTTGCCGATAATTCTACCAATTTTTCTATCACTACAGATGCAGTGCTCCAATTGGACGTGCCAAATTCTACCAGTCTTTTATTGACCCCAACTTCTTCTGCTGGCGATTTCAAAAATACCACTATCACTGCCACTGTTTCTACCAATAACATGCTTGGCTACACTCTTATCGTATCGCCTATGAATGCCGCAGAAACCACAGACCTAATTGGGAGCAACGCCAATATGCCAGCCCTGGCAAGTAGCGACGATGGTTATACCGAATCTACCTTTACAGCAAATAAATGGGGATACCGCCTTAGTGATAATAGTAATTACTTTGGTATGCCGGCAACTTTGGCGCCAGAAGCCTGGGATACATCTGGCCCTACAAACGAAACAGGACACAATCTAACTCTTGCCGCCAAAGTGGACGGCAGTTTCCCAGCTGGAAGCTACGCTACCACATTGAACTTTGAGTTAGTGGCCAAAATGCCGCCTAAGGATTTTTCAGAAGTTGTACCAAACTGCACTACGCACCCAGAAAAATGCGACTCCGTCACTGGCAAAGTCGCCCTCCAATCTATAGACGAAGAGGTCTGTGATGCAGTTGAGGTCTTTGATACTCAATACCAAGTTACCGATATCCGTGACCACAAAAACTACTGGATTTCCAAACTCCGCGACGGCAACTGCTGGATGACGCAAAACCTAGACTTAGATTTATCAACTAGCACTACACTCACAAGCGCATCTACAGACTTAGGTTGGAATGGCTCGAGCTATGATACTGCCAGCTGGACACCAAACAAAACCACATATCACTACGAGGACGAAACCGGGGACATTTTAGATTCAAGTAGCGCCGCCGCCTATTCGTTTGACCCAGGTGACTACTATCAGCAAGGAACTTATTTTGCGGCTCAGGTGTGTAATTATCTTACCGACGAAACATCCACTTGCATCTCTGATGCTATAGACCCGACAAACGGTACCCATGGGCACGTGGGCAATTATTACACGTGGGCAGCCGCCGTAGCAATCGACAACCCATATTCTATTAATTCCGGAAAAGTCGAAAGCTCGATTTGCCCGAAAAACTGGAGGCTTCCTCTAGCCGACGCTACCGCCAGTGATTTTGCCAACATAAATAATCTGTATAACAGTGCCAATAATAGTGATCAAGGTTTCTTTGAGCCGCCAGTCTACTTTATCCGCGGTGGGTATAATAGCTCGGGGACTTCCATCTCTGCTCCAGGTGCACTCTCTTATTATTGGTCCGGAGTATCGTCGAATAACGGTGTTGCATATTTATATATTTACAGCGGTGGTGGTAGCCCTAACACGGCCTCAACAAACTTTGGCAAATCTGCCGGAATATTTGCTAGATGTGTAGGAAGAAAAACCGAATACGTGAACATTTCCTTCGATGTCAACGGTGGTTCCGGTTCAATGTCGACTCAGCAGATTGTTCGTGGCGGTTCAGCCCATCTTTCACCAAATACATTCACTCGTGAAAATTATTATTTCAACGGCTGGAATACCAAGGCGGATGGAAGCGGCGAAGGCTACGGCGACAAAAGCGTGTATTCACCTGCAAAAAACGAGACAAGCAACACGCTTTACGCACAATGGACGACTACAGCGCCTATCTGTACAGAAGATTGTGGTGGCAGTAATCCAAAATACGAATCTGGTATCACTATTCAGCGTGCATACGAACTAGCATACACAGAGCACCATCTAGGCATGTATGAAGAACAACACGAAAACCAAGGCGATTATGCTAGGGTCGATTCTTGGGGTACACCAAAAGAAGAATACAAAGGTTACGATGTTCGTTTTGCCATGCAAGATATATATCTGACCTACAACAACACCAAAGTGTGTGACCTAGTTACAGTTATAGGTGATCAGTATCAAGCTCTAGATGTCCGCGACAACAAGCTTTACTACATAGGCAAAATGAAAGACGGCACCTGCTGGATGACGCAAAATCTAGACCTAAATCTAGTCCACGTTGCCAATGACAACGACGCGCTCTATACGCATGACAATACAGATATTGGGTGGGGTACGGACACTAGTGTTAATAAATGGAATCCGTCCGTATCAACAATTCCGGTGACAGACATCACGTCTTCTGGTAATATATCTGAATGGTGCGTCAAATTAAGCTATAGCGAAAATAAACCATGTTCCGTAGACACAGGCGATTGGTATTGGACGGATACCTGGTATGAATTCAAAAACACAAGTTACAATTATCTTACTGGTAATCAAGGTGACAAATTCTTCCAGACTCCAACTGGCAGCGGTGAACATGGCCACGTCGGCAACTATTATAGCTGGACTATCGCTATTGCCAGCAACGATTCATCTAATTACAGCTCGAACACCTATACGGATCCTTCTGCAAATCCACAAAATTCCATTTGCCCAGCTGGCTGGAGG
>JAZNDC010000008.1:0-12451 GCA_045587885.1 Candidatus Nanosyncoccus sp.
CAGACATATCTGCGCTAGACAAAGTTAGATTTAGATATGGATTCACTGTAACAGTGAACTCTGTAGACCCAGTGACTGGATCATCTGCAAATGCAGGAGTAGCAACACCACAAGAAAGTGCGGCGATGCCAAAAGCTAATACGACCTTTTTATTCATAAGCTCATTATACCATAAATACAAGATTAATAATATTTGGTATAATTTAGTTATGCCAAAATTCAAACTCGTTTCCAAGTACCAGCCGACTGGTGACCAACCGGCTGCGATCAAGCAGCTGACGGATGGTTTTTTGGCGGGCACAAAAGAGCAAACTTTGCTTGGTGTAACTGGTTCGGGTAAGACTTTTACGATGGCAAACATTATTCAAAACGTGCAAAAACCAACACTAATCCTTGCACACAATAAAACTCTCGCCGCTCAACTTTATTCAGAAATGCGTGAGTTTTTCCCGGAAAACCAAGTTCATTATTTTGTATCGTACTTTGATTATTATCAGCCGGAAGCATATATCGCGTCCACTGATACTTATATCGAAAAAGATTCAGCAATCAACGACGAAATTGACAGGCTTCGTCATGCCTCTACAGAAGCGTTACTTACGCGTCGCGACACAATCATTGTCGCGTCTGTGTCTTGTATTTATGGTATTGGTTCACCAGAGCATTATCTTGAGATGTCATTTGAAATGGCAAAGAATAATGGCATGAGCCAATTTGATTTCATCCGCAAACTCGTGTCTATCCAATATCACCGAAACGACCTCGCGTTTGAGCGTGGCAATTTCCGCGTGATGGGGGATACCGTAGATTTATATCCGGCCAATGGTGAGCACGCTTATAGATTTGAGTTTGGTTTTGATAATTTGGAAGAAATCAAAATCGTAGATCCATTAACTTTTGACACGTTAGAAAAACCAGAAAAAATTCATATCTTTCCAAATACTCACTATGCTACACCTTTAGATCAGCTTGAGCGCGCACTTACAACCATTCGCGCAGAATTCGATGAACGACTCGCGTATTTCAAAGAACACGATAAATATTTGGAGGCAGAGAGATTATCTCAGCGTACTAAGTACGACCTAGAGATGTTAAAAGAAACTGGCTTCGTGAAGGGAATTGAAAATTATTCGCGTCACCTAGACGGCCGCAAACCTGGTCAGCCGCCTTCCACTTTGCTAGATTTTTTCCCGGATGATTTCTTGATGATTATCGATGAGTCGCATATGACTTTGCCACAAGTTCGCGGTATGTATAATGGCGACCATGCACGTAAACTCGCGCTTGTAGACTATGGTTTTCGTCTGCCAAGCGCCCTAGACAACAGGCCACTTACTTATGGTGAATTCCAGGCTCGCATAAACCAAGTGATTTATGTTTCTGCAACTCCAGGTGAATACGAACTAGAAAACTCGCCAAAACCAGCCGAACAAGTGATTCGCCCGACAGGCCTTCTCGACCCAGAAATCGAAGTGAGAAAAAGCGAAGGCCAGATCGACGACCTGATGGAAGAAATTGACAAACGTATTGCCAAGGGTCAGCGGACACTTATTACAACTCTCACCAAACGCATGGCCGAAGACCTCACAGACCATTTGAAAGAACGTGGCGTAAAGACGGCTTACATTCATTCTGATATCGATACATTGGAGCGTGGTGATATCTTACGCGATTTACGTGAAGGTGTGTATGATGTGCTGGTCGGTATCAACCTTCTCCGCGAAGGTTTGGATCTTCCGGAAGTTTCGCTCGTGGCAATTCTGGATGCAGACAAGGAGGGGTTCCTCCGTTCTGAGTCGGCACTCATCCAGACGATTGGCCGTGCCGCTCGCCATGTAGAAGGTAAAGTTATCATGTATGCGGATTTCATTACCGAAAGCATGGAAAAAGCCATCACCGAGACTAACCGTCGCCGTGATATCCAAATGAAATATAATAAAGAGCACAACATCACGCCGACTTCTATTCAAAAGGAAGTTTCGCTCGGGCTTCGTGCAATTATTCCAGAAAAACAAGTGGAGAATAAACTAGATATCAAACGCATCCCAAAAGACGAATTACCAAACCTTGTAAAGCAACTATCTTCCGAGATGCAACTTGCCGCCGCAAACCTGGAGTTTGAAAAAGCCGCAGCACTTCGCGATGAGATTCAAAAAATCAAAGAAGTTATGCTATAATAATATATATGCAAAGTGTGGGCGCTCTAGAAATTGAAAGATTGCGTCGCCGTATTCGTGCGTGCGATTATATTTCTGTGGCTCAGTTATACCTTAAGGATAATTTTCTTTTGACTCGTCCACTAGAGGCCAGCGATATTAAACCAAGATTACTTGGGCACTGGGGAACTTGCCATGGCATTAATGTTGCCTATGTAAACATGAAGTATTATTTCCGTAGGAATCCTGATTTTTCATTCGTACTAGGGCCAGGACACGGTTTTCCAGCATTGCAAGCAAACCTATTTTTGGATGGCGAGCTTGCCAAAGTAGACGAAAAAGCATCTGTAAACACAGCTGGTTTTGAGTATATTTGTAGAAATTTTTCTTGGCCAGATGGGTTCCCATCTCACGCCAGTCCATTTACTCCAGGTATCATTACCGAGGGCGGGGAACTTGGCTATGCTCTTGCAAATGCTTACGGCGTGGCGCTAGGCCATCCAGAAAAAGTTATTGCTGTTTTAATTGGTGATGGCGAGCTTGAAACAGCTACGGCTCTAGACTCATTAAATCTGCATAATTTACTAGACGGCAAAAAGAATGGTAGAGTGATACCGATTCTACATCTTAATGGTTATAAGATTTCTGCACCATCAATTTATGCACGTAAATCCGAAAGAGAGTTAAACGAAATGATTCGTGGGTTTGGTTTTACACCAGTAGTTGTTGAGGGTGACGATCCAGAAACATTCCAGGTTGCATTGAACGAAGAACACGAAAACCCATTTTATATTCTAAAAACCGAAAAGGGTGCTACTGGACCAAATCGCCACCAAGAAGCACATCAAATTCCTTTGAAGAATCCTTTAGCGGACGAAAAAGAACTACACGAGCTAGAAGAATGGCTTAAATCTTACCGCATGAACGAACTAATTAGACCAAAGGAGACCGCATAATGGAGATGTATTCACCAGCAAAAAAATTTGGCGAACTCCTAACGGAAGAGTTTAAGAAGAATCCGTCGTTTTATTTCTTTTCGCCAGACGAAACCACTTCAAATAAATTTGATCAGATTTTTGACGTAGAAAAACGCGCATGGGCAAACTTAGAACAAAAACCGTGGGATTTGCCAGAGTCTCCGGATGGGCGCATCATCGAAATGCTTTCTGAGAACGTGCTATTTTCTGTGATGACTGGCCATCTTAATAACGGTGAGCAAGCCATGATGGGGAGCTACGAAGCGTTCTTCCCAATTATTACGGCCCAAATATTGCAGCAGATTAAGTTTTTTAAGCAATCTCAGCAAGTGTCTTGGCGCGAACCAATGCCAGCAGTCAATCTGCTATCTACCTCTACATGTTGGAGGCAAGATCATAATGGCTTTACTCATCAGTCGCCAGCACTTATTTCTACACTCCTAAGCTCTCCTACAAATCTAGCAAACTGTCTTTTCCCGGTGGATGACGTAGCTGCCGAAGAAACATTTAACTATATGATGAATTCTAGAGGTGTTGTAAATCTTACAACATTTAATAAAATAGATGAGCCGAGGTATATCGATAAAGACCATGCAAAGTTTCAGTATGATAATGGTGGCGCAAGTATTTTTGAGTTTTCTTCTGAGGACAATCCGGATTTTGTATTTACTGCCGCCGGCGACATCCAGACGCTCGAATCACTTGAAGCTATCAAGATTCTAAAAGAAAATATACCGCATTTACGTTTTCGTTTTGTCGGCATCAACGCTCTTTCTTACCGCGCAATTGGCACATATAATAATAAACTGACCCAAGAAAAGTTTAATGAAATGTTTACTACAGACAAATATATCATTGCGAACTTCCATGGTTATCCAGAAACACTTGAGGCTATTCTTGAAAACTATGCTGACAAATGGCGCTTAAAAGTGCATGGCTTCATTGAAGAAGGCTCTACTACTACGCCATTCGAGATGCTCCGTCGCAACCACGCTTCTCGCTACGACCTCGCGATTGATATCGCTAATATCTGCGGACGTGAAGATTTGGCACAAAAATACCAGCAGATTATGGACGACAATCATACTCATGCTGTGCAATTCGGTGAAGATTTGATAAAATAACTCTCATGGAATTATTTATTTTATTAATCGTACTCGCGATTTTTGTCGAGACAACATTTTTATCAATCCAAAAGTTTAAACCTGGACAGGGAAACAAACGTAAAATCTACGTAGATACCTCTGCATTAATTGACGGACGCATATTAAACATCGCACGTAGTGGTTTTATTGACGGCGATTTAATTGTACTAAAAAGTGTACTTCTAGAACTACAACTTCTTGCAGACGGCAAGGATTCGGACAAACGCACTCGCGCCAGGGCCGGACTTACAAATGTATCGGAGCTAGAACGCGTTATTAATGTTAACACAGAAATTGTAGACGATGGTGCAGGCCACAAAAAAGTAGACGAAGAATTATTGAAATATGCTAAAGAAAACAAAGGCATAATTCTTACACTTGATTACAATTTAATAAAAGTAGCAGAAGCAGAAAAAATTGAAACATTAAATATTAACGACCTTGCACTTGCGGTACGAAACGAATTTTTGCCAGGCGAAAAAATCAAACTAAAAATCATGGATAAAGGTTCTGGTCGCGGCCAAGGCGTAGGCCACCTTCCGGATGGTACCATGGTAGTAGTTGATAATGCTGCCAACAAAATCGGCAAAGAACTAACAGTGGAGTTTGTAAAATTTCACGAAACTAGTGCTGGAAAAATGATCTTCGCGCGTATCGCAAACGCACGAAGAAAATAAATCTATTGGAGATTTAGGGTGCCGGTTGCGTAATAACCGGCAGTGTCAGAAACGGTAACACGAATTGAGCTTTCGGTGCCATCCAATGTATAACCAGATACTATACCAGTAGGGCCAATCGTTACCCCGCCTTTTTCAACGTCATTTATATATAGTGTTGCACCGGCTAGATCATAAGAACCCTTTGTAACGGTAGCAATAATGTTATTTCCGCTGGTACTGACTGTAATAGAAGGTGGTGCATAATCACAAGTATCAGTAACATCGTAATTATATGGCTCTGGGGCCTGGAATGTGTCTTTGCCGGAAACTGGGTCAGTTACTTTTGTAACCTCTACGCCAACTTTGTATGCTTCAGCTGTACAATCGGTGGCTAAAAGATGGTTGTAGCGATTAAAATTTACAGTTTCTTTAGCAACGCCAGAGTTTTTGCTAGCATTGTACCAGCTTGGCCAAATATCGGTTTTACCATTAACAGTGAGTTGCTGCATACCGGCTGGTTGTGCAACTTGAGCACCTGGCGCCCATCTACCATCTGGACCATATACATCTGCGTGAACCGAAGCCATGTAGTTGTTAACTACGCGACGCACGATAGTGTTGTCTGAATTCCTTAGACCAGAACCGTCGTGATTGCCATTCCAAACCACAGTAGAAACTGCTGGGGAATAACTAATCATTAATGAATCCTTGGTTTCTGAAGCGTTTGATGTAGTAGTAGTACCAGTCTTTGATGCTGTTTCTACGCCTGGAACAACGAAACCGTATGCGTAAGATTGGGAACCCCAAACGAGAGATGCACGAGCTACTGGATCATGCAAGATGTCCCAAATCATATAGGCGACTTGCGGATCCACAACTTGTTCACCAGCAGTATCGGTCCAGCTTTCGAGAACATCGCCGGTACTATTTTTTACTTCGAGAATATAAGTAATATCCTTATAGGCACCACCACGAGCAAGCGATGTGTATGCATTTGCATGCTCGACAAGTCTTACGTTACAACCGGAACCAATTGCGATTGATAGACCATAGTTACCGCCTTCTTCACAATAGGATTTATCACCCAGGGCGTGAAGAATCTCGAGGGAGTTGTCTATACCATTAATATATAGCGCTTTTACAGCTGGAATGTTCAAAGAGTTTGATAGGGCTTGGCGAATAGTGATATTGCCATAGAATCTTCTGGTGTAGTTACGAAGCATACAACCACTAGTGTTGCCATTGCAATAAATGGAGTCAATGTTTTCATCTTTCAAGATTGTACCTGGGCCATAGTTGATGCCTTCGCGTTGCATAAGAAGTGGTGTATAGTCTAGGACTGGCTTGATAGTTGAGCCTGGTTCTAGAAGTGCGTTTGCGGCATTATACGAACCATAAACTGGGTTATTGAAATCAACAGAACCTACCATAGCAATAACTTGAGATGTTTCTACATCTAGAGAAGCAAGGGCAATATTATCTGAACCATTAACATACATCAAACCAACGCCGGCTGAAACTGCTTCTTCCGCGATACGCTGTGCACGCATATCAAGTGTGGTTTTGATAGTCCAACCACCAGCACGAACGGTGGAGATGCCGTATTTTTCTTCAAGTTGCTCTTTAACGGCGAGAACAAAGTGAGGAGCTTTGATGCCTTCGTATTGGCTAGATTCTGGTTTAATAGTATCAAGAATAGCAACTTGTTTGGCGGCCTCGGCTTCTTCCTTTGTGATGTAGCCCATTTCGGCCATCACATCAAGAGTGTATTGTTGGCGCCACAAAAGTTCTTCGTGGCCATATTCATTATACGGATTAAACTTGGCTGGATTATTTGGAATTGATGCAAGGAGCGCAGCTTCAGCAAGAGTCAAATCTTTGGCGGATTTACCAAAGTAAGTTTTAGCTGCAGACTCTACACCATTGCGACGACCACCATATGGAGATTGGTTTAGATACATCGTAAGAATTTCATCCTTACTATACATCTTTTCTAGCTCGATAGCGAGAATAAGTTCCTTGATTTTACGTGAAAGACCACCACGGTTTTCACTTTGAGCTTCATCGGCGAAATAAACTTGCTTAATAAGTTGTTGAGTAAGTGTAGAGCCACCCTGAACTTGCTTACCAGTAACAGTACTAAAGAATGCGCGGGCAAGACCAAAGAAGTCTACGCCCATATGGCTATAAAAGTTACGGTCCTCAATAGCAATGGTTGCCCATTTCATATAATCCGGAATCTCTTCCGTATCTACAACGAGACGGTAATTATCATTGCCAGTATCTTTCCAAAGAACTTCACCGTTGCGATCGAGATAGGTGTTAACGGTTTCGGAAATATTCATTTCGTCTAGGCGGATTTGATCAAGATCCTTTTTGTAATAAAGGAATAGACCGCCAATAAAAATGATAAGTAACAAAATACAAGCTGCGAAGAATTTAAGAATGGCTTTTTGGCCACGCCAAGAAAACCACCATTTAAATACACGTTTTGGATGAAGACGAGCAAAGAATCTTTTGACTGGCTCTTTTGGAAGAGTGGCAAGGTCTTCGGCTTTGCGACGAGCTTCAGCCTCCTTTTTGGCTTTATGTTTATAGCTAAGATTGGTGTATAAATTCACCTTTCTTTTCGCAGTTTTTTTCGTCTTTTGCTCTTGGTTTTTCTCTTTTTTAGAGGAATTAACCGGCAAAATGACTTCCGATTTCTTTTTAACCATATATGTATTATAACACGTGCTATAATATAATGTATATGAAAAAATTTCGATTTAAGTCGGTTGTGCAGCTCGCCAATATGAGGCTTTCGGTAAAATCTGCAGCAATAGTCTTGGCTAGTTCCACTCTTATTTCGGCACTACTTGGTTTGTTTCGCGACCGTCTTTTGAACTCTTATTATTTAGGTACTTACCCAACTGGTATTGATGCATATACTGCTGCATTCACTATTCCAGACTTTATGTTCTTTATTTTGACTTCTGGCGCGCTGTCTGTATCGTTTATTCCGGTCTTTAATCACCGTCTTGCAAGCGGCAACAAAAAATCGGCTTGGGAAATGTCTTCAAGCTTATTAAATCTTCTCGCAATTATTACTTTTATCACCAGTATATTGATTATGATTTTTGCGGATCCTTTGATCCGCTATATCGTGAGCCCTGGCCTAGACGAATCTGGTATGATTCTCGCAATCAATATGACGCGCGTGATTGCGATTAATCCATTCCTATTTAGTATTGCTACAGTGATTACTTCAGTACAGCAGGCAGTTGGGCGATTTGTGTTTTATGCATTTGCGCCTGCTATATATAATATAGGCATTATTATTGGTATCACTTGGTTTACTGGTGGCATTAATCTATTTGGTGTTCAATTATTCGAAGGTGGTATCATGGGTGTGGCACTTGGTGTTATTCTGGGCGCTGTAATGCAACTAATTGTATCGCTTATCGGGCTCTTTGGCCTTGGGTTTGATTATAATTTCAAGATTAGATGGAAAAACCAAGGTTTTCGCACAATTTTAAGGCTTCTTCCTCCACGTTCTTTGGATCAGGGAATTGACTATGTAAACTCAATCGTAAACACAAACTTGTCTTCACGCATGGGCGCTGGCGCAGTACGTTCATTCAACCAAGCTTCCGCTTTGCACCAAATGCCGGTGAATCTTATTGGCGTTGCGATTTCCACTGCCTTTTTCCCGAAGCTAACCGAAGAACTGGGCCAAGGCGAGAAAAAAGAATTTTATAATACATTCCGGACAGCGCTACGTACTATTATTTGGATTTCGTTGCCAGTAGCCGTTGTCGCATTCTTTACGCGTGGGTACCTCGTAAGCTTTATTTCAAACGTGGGCAATAATGACAGCAACGGGACAATTGCGTCCGTGCTCGGCATGCTTTGTATTGCTGTATTTGCGCGTAGCATATTTCATATTGCTTCGCGTGGGTTTTACGCATATCAAGATACGAAGACCCCGTTTATCGTATCGATTTTTGCAATCGGTCTAACGATTATTCTTTCGGTATTATTCTTTAAATTTGGCTGGGGCGTAGACGGGCTGGGTATGGCTCAGTCTCTGGGCGCTTTGGTGGAAATTGTTATTCTGTTATTTATTTTACAAAGACGTTCACGTTTCGAATTATTAGACAAAGGCTTCTGGCGGGCGAACTTTAGAATGGTACTAGCCACAATAGTATCTGGCTGCGTAGCATTTTCGATGACAAAGTTTTTCCCACTCATGGCGACGGATGCCTCGCTTGTAAACACAATTCCAAAATTCTTATTGATTTCATTTGTATCATTAGCTGCATATGTTTTGGCAAGTTATTTCTTGAATTTGAAAGAAGCGTCACCAATAATAGCGCGTATCAAAAAAATACTTTTTAGAAATGTCAAATAGCAAGAGTTGTGCTATAATTTATTAGTATGGAAATCAAACGTGAGGATATTTTACATTTAGCTGATTTGTCTAATTTTTCGTTGTCCGAAGAAGAGATTAAGAAGCTAGGTGGAGATTTGCAGGGAATTATTAAATATATTTCACAGCTTGATGAGCTAGATACTGACAATGTCGAGCCAACTTACCAAGTTTTTGAAATGGAAAATGTTTGGCGTAATGATGAGATTTTGCCACAAGATGCTACGCGCGAACAATTACTCGCACTTACCAAAGAAGAAAAAGATAACCAAATAAAGGTGCCAAAGGTATTATAATGAAAATCGCAAACAAAACCGTTACCGCAACCCAACTCGTAAAAGATGCTTTGGACAAAGCTAAACATTTTGCGGATTATAATATTTTTACTTTTATAAATGAAGAAGGGGCTCTTAAAAAGGCCGCTGAAATTGATGCCAAAATCGCCCGTGGCGAAAAAGTAGGGAAGCTTGCTGGTGTGCCATATGCTTTGAAGGATAACTTCCTTAGTCCAGAAGGCGAATCTACTGCATCCGCACATATTCTAGAAGGATTTACTTCTCCTGTAACCGCTACTTCTGTAGCAAAACTAGAGGCCGAGGATGCAATCATGATTGGTCGCACCAACATGGATGCATTTGCACATGGTTCTTCTACTGAGAGTTCTTATTTTGGTCCAACTTTAAACTCTCACGACCGCGAACGCGTAGCTGGTGGCTCCTCTGGTGGGTCTGCTGTAGCTGTAGCACTTGATATTGTAGAATTTGCAACTGGTAGTGATACTGGTGGCTCGATTCGTCAACCAGCATCATTTAATGGCGTATATGGATTAAAGCCAACTTATGGTTGCGTATCTCGTTATGGTGTAGTAGCAATGGCGTCCTCTACAGACTGTATTGGTTTCTTTACCAAAACTCCAGAAGATATGGACCTTCTTATGAGTATTGCTTCTGGCCAGGATCCAAAAGATTTAACCACTTTGCCGGATTATTATAATGACACTAAAACAAAGAAAGTTAAAAAAGTTGGTATTATCAAAGATTTCGACAATGATTCCGTTGCTCCAGAAATTAGAAACGCTTTGAAAGAAAAGTGTGAAGATTTGAAGAAAAAAGGCTACGAAATTGTAGACCTCGAGATGCCAGCCTTAAAATATGCGCTTGCTGCATATTATATTATTGTGCCAGCCGAAATCGCATCGAACCTTTCTCGTCATGATGGCGTTCGCTATGGTTTCCGTTCCGAAAAATCCACCAACCTTGATGATTTATACAAGAACACTCGTAGTGAAGGTTTTATGCCAGAGAACAAGCGCCGTATTATGATTGGTAACTTTGTACTTTCTTCTGGTTTTTATGATGCTTACTTCTTGAAGGCTGCAAAAGCCCGCACTTTGATCGTAAAAGAATATGAAGACGCATTTAAAAAGTGTGACTTTATCCTAACTCCAGTTGCACCAAATCCTGCATTTAAACTTGGTGAAAAAGTGAATGATCCCGTATCAATGTATCTAGAGGATGTAATGAGTGTGCCTTTGAACCTTGCTGGTGTACCAGGGCTTGCAATTCCAGCAGGAAAGACCAAAGCTGGTCTTCCAATCGGCTTGCAGCTTGTAGGGCCACGCCGTAGCGATAAATCATTAATTGAATTTTCTAAGGAGCTAATGTAATGGATGGTGGAGTAGTTACATTTATAATTGCTATTTTGATTGTGGCAGTGTTTATTTTCGTTGCAATTCTACTTACTGGTAAACGTGTTTATCATTTTGATAAAGAATCATACCAGGCAAAGTTTCTTGGTATTGAAAATAAATTAGTTAAAGATAATGTTTCGAGCTATAGTATGGCGATTATTGATGCGGACAAATTACTAGATAAAGCTATGCACGAAATGGGTGTGCCGGGCAAAACAATGGGCGATAGGCTCAAACGTTCTGGTAGTAAATTCACCGACATTAATGCAGTTTGGCGCGCGCACAAACTCAGGAATGCGATCGCACATGAGTCTGGACTTGAAATTGGCTATAAACAAGCTGCAACTGCGCTTAGTATTTATAAGCAAGCACTAAAAGATTTAGGAGCAATCTAATGAAATATATTCCAACCATCGGTATTGAATGTCACGTACAACTCTGCACCAAGACTAAGCTTTTTTCTGAAGTAGATAATGATGCACGTGGCAAAGAACCAAACTCTTGTGTGTCTCCAGTAGATTATGCGCTTCCTGGCATGCTGCCAAGACTTAATGGTGAGGCAATTCGTTTAGCGATATTAGCTGGCCGCGCTATGAACTGCAAGATTAACGCTTCTTCTCGTTTCGATCGCAAACATTATTTCTATCCAGATTCACCAAAAGGTTATCAGATTACTCAATTTTATCATCCAATTATTGGTGAGGGTTATGTAGAATTACCATCTGGTGGCAAAGTTCGCATCGAACACGCACACCTTGAAGGCGATGCTGGCAAACTTACACATTTTGATACTTATTCTTTGGTAGATTTGAACCGTGTAGATACACCACTTATTGAAATTGTATCCATGCCAGATATTCATTCCGCAAAGGACGCGCATGATTATTGTAAAGCACTTTGGAGATTAATGTGTTTTGCTGGAGTAACTTTTGGTGATTTATACAATGGAAATATGCGTTTTGATGTGAACGTATCCATTGCGCCAGAAGGTTCAGATGAGCTAGGCACTCGCGCGGAGGTAAAAAACCTCAACTCATTTAGAAGCGTAGAGCGCGCCGTAGAATACGAAATCAAACGCCAAAGTAAATTACTAGATAGTGGTGAAAAAGTAATTCAGGAAACCCGTGGTTGGAGCGATGCTACCGGCGAGACTACTGGGCAACGTAGCAAGGAAGAGGCCAAGGATTATCGCTATATGCCAGAGCCGGATTTGCCACCAATTAATCTTACTCAGGAATACATTGATGCGGAGTCCGCTAAGCTTCCATTAATGCCAAAAGATTACCGTGAAAAATTTGCTGGTATTGTAGCAGACGATACCTTGGAAGTATTATTAGATTATCCTGCTTTAATGAATAAATTGGAAGAAGTAAACTGCTCCTTGTCGGGAGCGCTCAAGGGCGCTAGCCCAAG
>JAZNDC010000009.1:0-28758 GCA_045587885.1 Candidatus Nanosyncoccus sp.
CCCGAGGTAGCGATAGTTGTAATTCTGTGGATCGATACTTGACGTATTGATGTAGAGGTCGTACATATTGCTGCTACTGTAGTACGTAGAGGACCAGAAGCCGCCGCGACTACCCTGAGTGCCCACTGAGCCATTGAAGAAGTAGCCCGAGAGAGGAAGGCGCAGAGCTTTTCTAAAATTAGCATATCTACTTCCTTCTCCTGTACCGCTAGTGCCGGAATACGCATTGTAGAGTGCTAGGTACTCTCCGCCGTCTGGACGGGCTGTAGCGTCGTAGCTATATCCTGTAGGCATACGCCAGCCAGATGGACAGATGTCGTATTCGGCATCAATGGCTGTGTTTGCTTTGTCTACTGGGCTACCTTGGCTTGTACCACTACCATAGCAGTAGCTACCAGCAGAAGCTGCACAGTAGTTGTAATATACTCCTACTTTCCAGTTTTCACTGGCTACAATGGATGCTAGTGGCTCGTCTGTACCATTATATGTAGTTGGAAGTACGTCTTTGTTAGATACATTGATTAGTGGTGCAGAGTAGCTATATGAGCTAGTCCAGTTGGATACACCAGCAGTAGCATATTGCCCACCATTGGCACGGTTGCCAGAGAATAGTGAGGTGAGTGAAGCTGCATCTGCGTTGGTGTTGGCGGTGGTGATATTAGTGCTGGCATTTGCTGCGGTGAGGTCTAGAGCCAGGTTATCTTGCATCCAACATCTGCCATCTGCGGCTTTTACGATGCGGTAGCTGGTTTGGTCGCGGATGTCTAGCACGAGTGCGGTACTACCAATGTCTGTAGCAGTAGCACAGATTTCTGGAGTCATGTCTTGGATGAGGAAACGTACATCTCTGCCTTCACCTTGGTAGGTTCCACCGTTCCATGAGTCGATATATTGATAAGTGTTGCTGCCTGCAGTAGTTTCTTCATACATACCTTTGTGCATGGCGCTGTAGGCCATTTCGTAGGCACGCTGGAGAGTCACACCAGTGCCAGCGCCACCACCATCACCTTCGCCGGCCTCACCGCCAGTTGGTGTAGGTGTGCCAGTTGGCTTCCAGTTGGCATAGAGGACCTTGTAGGTTTCACCAGAAGTAGACGCAGGAGCAGTAAAACTACCGCCATCTTCATAGTATGGGCCTGCACCAGCAGCCGAAGACGCCCAACCATCAAAGACGTATCCTTCTGGAGCGGCAAAAGTACTAGTAGGAAGCGTAATAGTATCCTCATAGGATACTGTCGATGGGCTCATAGTGCCAGTACCGCCATTGTTATTGTACATAATATAAAATAGTGTAGGGTCTGGAACTTTCGCCACCATCTGGAAGTTAAAAGTATCGGTATAAGTACCAGCTGGGACTTCTAGATTCAATTTAGAAGCTACGTTAATTGTAGTTACGTCTGCGCCCGCAGTGTTATTTGTGTCTGTTTCCTTAATAGTAGTAGCAGTAGTTGAAGCTGGGTCATAGTTTCCTGTGTCTATTGCGATGCCCCATTTATTTAGGCCATCTGCCGCGGTGGTTGCACTAGAAAAAGTAGCTTCCGTAATACCACCGGTAGCTAGAGTTTCTATTTGGGGTTTGGTGCCGGTGGTAGGGTTCACGGTAGTAGATTCTAGATAGGTAGTACCGTTAGTCATTGTAAGTGTGTAGCCATACATATTGTTAGTAGCGGACGATACGGAAAAATCCGTCTTTCCAAATGCACCAGCCTGGACTGGCGTAATTTCTAGATTTACAGCACTAGAAGACACCGAAAGGCTAAGTGATGGGTTTACAGTGATGGAGAAATCCACCTGTTCTTCCGCAAAAGCACTACCAGCACAGACACCTGCGACAGCACTAAAAATCAAAGTTGATAACAAAAGTTTATATGACCTACTTAACATAAGCTTATTATACACCATCCTGCACTTTTAGCAAGAGCAGTATTGGCACAAATCAGTCCACTACAATTCCCTAAATTAGTGACCCTGAAATCCGCATTTCTACCATGCCAGTGGAAGTATTGCGGACCACTAGATCCACGCCATTACAAGCCCGCTCAATGCGGTGAGTTACCCATCCGGAAGAGTTGCGCACCACCAAAGAATTAGAAACCAGGCTCCCTTCAATATATGAAGAAGAACCATCTGGCGAATGATAAATCACGCCATTGCGTAGCAACATTTCTTCCAAATAACCCATATTGAATTCCAGTGTAGCGCAGGAAATTCAATAATGCAAGCATAGGGGTTTTAATTAGCCCCAGAACCCACGTTTTTTATTTTTCTTAAACTCTTCTAATAATTCTTTTTGCTTTTTGGAAAGATTCTTTGGAGTTTCTACAATCACAGTTACAATATGCGGTCCCCTGTCCCCATCCGCGCGCATTGGTACACCATGCCCAGAAAGTTTAAATGGCGTGCCACTTTGCGTACCCGCCGGTACTTTCATCGTAATCTTACCATCCACCGTCTCCACATCGATTTCTGTGCCCAGCGCCGCATCCACCATATCAATTTTTTCTTCAGAAAGAATAATTGCGCCTTCACGAGTCAAGTGTTTGTGCGGTTTCACGCGCACACGTACATATAAATCACCACGCTCTGTACCACCTTCTGGCGCTGGTCCGCCCTTACCATGTAGACGAATACTCATGCCATCATCAATACCAGCTGGTATTTTAATCTTGGTATCCTTACCGTCGATTTCGATCGTCTTAGTAGTACCAAAAATTGCCTCTTCAAAAGTAAGTGTTACATTGGTTTGGTAATCCGCACCACGGCGTGGCCTTCTAGCCCCACCAAAGCCAAAAATATTTCCTAGAATATCATCAAATGGCGAACCGCCACCAAAATCAAAATTAAACGTCTGCCCGTTAAAGTTAAACGCGCCACCTTGTCCACCAAACGGATTACCACCGCCAGCCCCACCTACACCAGCATGACCAAATTGATCATAACGTGCACGTTTTTGTTTATCAGAAAGCACATCATGCGCTTCGTTAATCTCTTTAAACTTAGCTTCCGCTTCCTTATCACCAGGATTTTTATCTGGATGATATTTAATGGCTAACTTGCGGTAAGCCTTCTTTATCTCGTCATCAGATGCGTTTTTCGATACGCCAAGAACTTCATAATAATCACGTTTTGCCATATCAATTATTATACCCCCCTAGCACTCAAAATGCAAGAGTGCTAATTATAAGTTATTCGCCTCATTTAACACTTCAATTGGCAAACCGGGCGTATTGTAAACAGTCAAAATCGGATTTGGTGTCGAATAGTTTTTCCAACTATTATTGTCTTTGCCTAGAATCATCAAATAAGTTACAACCGAATAATGCGACTCAATACCAGTCTTCACTTTTACTATAGTATAAAGACCACTCACCTTGCTATCCAAGATTTCAAAACCCTCTACATTGGCATAGCCAGTCTTTAAATAATCTGCTAATTCGCTCTGGCTATTTTCCACGAAACCGTTGTTAAGCGGATTATCAAACCCAGAAAACTCAATCTTATATTTCGCGATATCGTCCACGTCCTTTGCTGCTTCTTTAAACTTTGAAACTGCAGTATCGGCATATGTATTGATTGAGTTAACCGTCAGCAACATTCCACCATCGCCGTCTTCAATATAACCAATCTTATACAAAGAATTCTTGATTGGCAAAACAGAAAGAAGCGGCCATTTTTCTAGTTCGTTTTGACCCTCTTTCTCTAACTCCCCAGCAAAATATCCTTCTACTATATAATAATCCTCTAAGTGTTTTTTGGCTATTTCATTAGCTTCGTCAGTCAAAGCGGTTAGACTTCCATAAAGCGCATCAGTATCTTTGCCAACTACCACTTCTTCATGTATAGAACTAAAACCATCTAAATACACATCAACAGTGTAATCACCAGGCTCTAAATACGTTTTAGAATTATTATCCACAATCTTATCATTCAGTTTCACTTCCGCAACAAAGGGAGCATAACCAATATATACCTCAACCTTACCAATTTTTGGAATAATGTTTATCAAAGAAATAACAACGACCGCGATTACGGCCACAACCGCCGCTGCAATAATTAATCTAATTCTCTTTTTGTCAATATTTTCCATTATTACCTCACTTTTCTATACCATTTCGCACCGCCGATTCCTTCTGTCCCAGACATTGGCGCACGCGCGCTTCTTGACGTAGAACCATATGAAGCAGATGCAATATTTGTCTGGAAACCAGAAATATTACCAATAAACATATAAGTATGTCCGCCGCCTGGACTACAAGAACCTGGATAACCTGAAGTTGCAGTATCAGTAAACGCCACATCTCCGAGCTGCAAATCTGCCGCATTCATCCTTTCCCCATGAGGGTTTAGCCAAACCCATTTATCAGAACCGCCACCTTCTCGCAACCAGTATTCTTGCGGACCAGTATTTGAAGAACACCCATTATATGTAGGATCAAAACCACTTTCTTGCATTATTGTCGTCACGAAACCTCCACAGTCAATACCAGGAACACCACCAACCGTACCACCTACATACTTACCAGCACTTGCCCTTCTACTGACTGCTTCCGCATATGCAGGCATACGCTCCAAGAACACAGGATTGTGATGTTCTGGCCATACATATGCCCTCACATACTCTTCTAGGCTACCCAAATTTGTGTAACAAGAAGAGCCATATGATACAGACGCAGCACCACTACCATTACTTACACCTCCCCCAGCAAATTGACTATAAAATGCCTCGGCCTGAGTAACACGATTCGGATGCGACTCGATTCGCGGATTTTGTGGAATTTCAACATTTTCCAAGAAAAACTTTGCTGCATCATATACGGTTGATGCATTAAAAATGCCTCTATAACTGCTGTTTAATTCATCTTTCAAATATTGAAGCTCTAACGACGCCAAAGCATCAAAAGCAGCTGAGCCAGCTACCTGCAAAAAACCATCACCACTTGTAGCAGTACCCCTACTATAAGTATTATAATCATCTAGATACGTTAAAAGCGAAGAATCAGATTCCCTTATATAATTATATAACCCAACCCTACGTCCAAAAGACCATTGAATCAAACCAAGACCATAAGACACGTCAGCATGAGAGCCCAAATCAAAACCCGGCTGGCGACTATTCATTTGAGATGTCTCATGACGGGCTGGATGCAAACCAGACTCAGATAGCATATTGCCCATCACGCCAGCAGCTTGTTCTGGTGTCAAAAACGAAGTAAGCCCAGACCAAATTTTTTCTGCTGCTGTATTTCCCACAATCGCAATTGGCCCTTCCCTAAATGTGCCATTTGGACAACCTCTAGAACCAGGATCATAAAACAAAATATTATTCTCGGCGAATCTATCAAGCGTGGAGGAGCTTAGCGCAAATGTATCATTTACGGGCAAAAGCATCATCCAAAAAGCGAGAACCATTTTTACAACTCTTTGTAAGATCCCGCTCTTTTTCATATTCATATTATACAATATTTATCTCCAAAAGTCTATGTCTTATTCGGATTAGTAGTGATAATACTATCTTCTGTCGGCGAAGCGACCACTTGAATATGTACATGGTTTGGCCCAGCAAAGAACAGCCCGTGACCCACCGGAAAACTAGACAAACGTTTCTTTTCCTCACTCGTCAACTTAAACACATCAGACAAAACATCAACAGCTGATGCATTCTGCTTCAAAAGTAATTGCATCGAGGAGTTGTTCACAATCGCGCGGCCCATCTTTGAGCTCATGAAATCTTCCACGTCTTGCGTAATTGTAGTAAGCCCAAGATAATACTTACGGGCACGCTTCGCCAAACTAAACAAGAAGTTCGCTGAATCTTCATGTTGCATCAAAATCCACGCCTCATCTACGATTAACATGCGTTTCTTTTTCTCAGACCTTACAATATTCCAAATGTGCGACAATATAATATACATTGCCACTGGGCGAAGCTCGTCCTCGAGATCACGAATATTAAACACTACCATCTGATTATTAATATCAATATTAGACTGTTGTGAGAAAATACCCGCAAAAGTACCAGTTGTATATTTACGGAGTCTCTGCGCAAGATTTGGCCCTGTACCACCCATATGCAGAAGCGTATCATAAAGATGCGCAATCGTCGGTGGAGTAGATTGATGTGTGAGAGGATCAGAAGTGATACCAGCCCTAGCATAAGTATCAATCAGCGCCTGATCGAGATCAGACTCTTCTTCAGCCGTAAGAGCTGGCACCATCTGCCCACTTGCAGAAACCTGGTTTCCACCAAGCATCAATCTAAACAAACCATGGAGCGTAATCAAATTTGCACGAAGAGCATCATTAGAATCTTCTGCATCTACCACCTTCGGCAAATCAAACGGGTTCACACGCACATCCGAATTTAGAGACAACCTCACATACGACCCACCTACTGCATCACACAACGCCTGATACTCATTTTCAGGATCGATAATAATAATCTCTGTACCCACCATCATTGAACGAAGCGCTTCAAGTTTCACTGCATAAGATTTACCTGCACCAGACTTAGCAAACACCACCATATTTGCGTTTTCAAGCGAAAACCTATCAAAAATCACCAAGCCATTATTATGCATATTAATTCCATACAAAATGCCCTTATCCTGCGTAAGGTCTGCAGACGTAAATGGGAATGATGTTGAAATCGCGCCGGTATTCATATTACGACGAATTTGTAATTGGTCTGTACATTGTGGCATTACAGAGTTCATCCCTTGCTCTTGTTGCGATGCAGCCACCTTCGAAAATACCATTTGCTGACCAAAAATAGTCTCAATCTTTTGTTGTACAAACTTTAATTCATCTAGAGAATCCGCCCACAATGTGATATAAAGCCCAAAACGGAAGAATCTTTCCATACCAACCTGGAGCTGATCACGAAGTTCCTCAGCATCGTTAATCGCCGCCTCAAGTTCTGGATCACGAACTTTCCCTTTTTCTGCATTCAAATTCATCGACGCTTCAAGCTGAGTCACTTTCGTACGCAAATTTTTCATCACTACCGCCGACTCTACCGGATATATATACATCGACACGTCAACTACTTCATCAATATTAATAATTGGCGAAATCCAACCCGTATAAAGCGAACGAGGATAACCATATATATATAATGTACGGCCATACTTTGTACCAAGCCGGAAATAATCCGCATGAATCTCAATTGCGGCCGGCGAAATCAAATCACGAAGCGTATTAGTACCCTGCTCAAACGCGTGCTGAATTTCCGCCGCTTCCATCGCCTCAGCTTGCGCTGCTATCTCTGCTGGTGTCAGTTTTTTCTTTCCCATTAAGCATTCCCTCCATTATTGTTTTGTGCATTCGGCTCTCCCTTTTTCACATACATCGTAGCAAGTTGTGAAAAATCTACTAATGGCTCGCGTACAGCCGTATCTGGGTTATTAAAGTTATAGAACAATTCTGCTAATTCCTTAGTCTTCAATCTTACAGACTGGATACCTGCTTGGAAAAGACCATCCATCACCGTAGCCGTACGGTTCATTAATTCTTCCAAAGCTTTGTCATATGTTGCTCTATCAATACGAGTTACTTCCGGTCCTTTCGTCTTGGAAAACGATCTAAAAAAGCTTTTTGTTTGGTTTATTACTTTCTCAGCATCTGGAGAAGTATAATATGGAATAATAATAAAGAACGATTTATCCATAATGTTTGCCTCTTGCGACAACTCATCGATAAAGTCAATATAATCATCCATTAGTATACCCAAAAGCATATTGTCATTATTCTTTCGTGTTTCAGATAATCTCTCAATATATGGCCCAATATCTACTTTTTGTGAACGTATCAAAATCTGGGTAGTAAACTTGAGTGAGTTCAAAAAGCCTTGGTAGCTGTACTCTACAGCTTCACGCTCATTATCAGCCATAAGATCAAAGTTAATAGACTTACAAGCAATTACTGCGCGGAAGGAACCATCCTTCATAATTACCACATTATCACGAAGCTCAGAAATAAGTAATGTCGACTGCGTAGAAGTAGGTACATCCCTATTTGGTGAAACTGGCATTTGTTGATTTGCGACAATTGCCGCAGCACCAAGATTTGCCATGCTTTGGTTTTGTTGTGCTATAGGTTGCCCCATAATCTGTTGTGGCTGCATTACCGGCTGACCAGCAACAGGCATAGCAGGAGCTGGCGCCGCTGGCTGCCCCGGAAATATCATTTGTGGTTGTTGGCCTTGTGGATTCATATTCTAGTGTAGCGATATAAATACTTCGCCATTGTCCTTTCTTATTCGATTAGCCTCTTTTGCAATCGTCTCAACAGAAAAATCAGTATTACTTGCTAAATTCATTATACTACTGTTTACTTTAGTTTTGTGGGTTTTTTGTTCAGTGTCAGGCATTATAACCACTGGGCTCAAGTTTTCCACAGGTTTTTGGACAGGCTCAGGCTCTTTTTCTGGCAATTCTGGCGGAGATAACGGACCAGGAGTAACCACGGCTGCAGGGCTTACCGGTGGAGCGACACTTTGCTTTGGAGCTTCATCAATATGACTAGCAATCGTTGTATTCATTGAATCCAAATTCGATGCTCTTTTTATTGCATCTCTCATCTCATTAATAGCCTCTTGATGACGTTCAACTTTATTTTCGTTAATTGCTTTATTTAATGCTTCAGAGTGATAAGTGTCAAACATATCAGTTGCAGCATTTGCTTCAGCCGCTAAATCATCACGCATCACACTATTATTGATACTTTTAATCGATTGTCCTTCCGAATCCACAATATCTGCCAAAAACGACAATCTGTGTGTTGCCTCCTCTTCAGAAATATCACGCTTTCTAGTTTCTTCTACAATTTTCGGAGCAGTAATCTGAATGGTCGATTCCCTTTGTCCAGGGACCCATTTACGATTATGCGGTTTCAAATAATAAGAAACTAGCGCGACTAGATATGTTTCCATTGGCTGGTCCTTTTTTAGCGGCAAAGCAAGAGCAAGCAATAAGAAAACTGGTGGCAACGGAATAATCGCTAGTAGTGGAAAAATCTGAAAAAGCCCAACTGCGAGAGCAATCAGCCCACCCGCAATCATAAGATATACAAACTGCCGAAAACTAAACGGCCCGATTAACTTGTCGTCCGCCTCAACGTCTTGAGGCACTTTATATTGCGCCATACATAAATATTATAACATAAGAATAAAAAACCGCCGGGCATTTCGCTCGGCGATTTTCTTCTAAATAGTCACTAGCGCAACTAAATCTGCAAACCAACCTTCAATATCATGCATAGTTGCATTTGGTGTCAACCGTACATTTTCCTCAAACTGATTCAACGCGCTACTGTATCTCGCATTGCTTTGAAGAAGACTACGGATTGCTTCTATCAATCGGTCAGGCGGCTCAGTGTCGTAACGTACACGCAAATCATCTAGTTGGTTCATAAGATTGTCCTGAGGGTTACCGCCATTATTGCCACTATTATCTGTTGCGTAAATGAGGTTACCGTCCTTATCATGTTTGCGCTGTCTAAAGTCACGTGCAGCAAGTTGAAGATCCTGATCAACTAACAATGGATCAAAGTTGATAGCTGGGTTGTTTACCCATTTTCTCTCGACCATCTCCAAGAACTCGTATTGCTTATCGGCAGTACCAGGCTTCTGGTTATCTGCAGTGTTGCTAGTTCTAAGCCTATCAAATGAAGGTAATACTTTCTTCATTGCTGGGAACAATAGCTTACGTTTTATCGTATTCATACGTTGCTCATAAGTAGGATTCTCCACAGTCGTATAATCAATTTCACCATTTTCCTTGTACATCAGATTACCCTCATCATCGTAATTCCAAACCTCGCCACCAAACGGTTTATTATTGATGTTTCCGGCATTCATAATTTCCTCTTCCGTGAAAATCTTATCCCAGTTATCTGGATCCAAAATGTTCTTGATATATTCAACGGAAGCAGGGTTTTGTGTGTTGTACGCACCTGGCTTCAAGGTCTTCACAATACTATCAAGTACCCAAATTGCATGCTGTGATGAGTTTCTAATCTGACGGTTGCCAATACCAGAATTAAACATCGCGCCTGCCCAAGCAGCATTGCCCTTATATTCCTTCATGGCACGACCAATAGTTGTACTATATCTAGACAAACCGATTTCATTCGGACCTTGTGGTGTTATAATATCACCGTTATTGACACCTGAAAGAATTGAATAAATATTGTTAATTGGATCAGCAATTGGGATGTCATAGCTAGCAAGACTCTCTTTAATAAATGCCGCATCATCATGATTCTCGCCATCATCTCCTTTACCACGGTGAACCCTTGCAATTACATTACCATTCTGATCTTTAAAATCATAATACAAACCGTATTGGTCCCTCTTATTATATAGCACTAATTTTTCAGGCGCTTTAGTCAAAGCGTCACCCTGAACTATTTCTACAAGAGTGCCATCATCATATCTCAACCTCTTTCCATTTTCATCAACCGCCCAGCCATCATCATCTACTTTGTAGCCAGTAATCCAGTTACGGAACTCTTTCTTGTTATAACCGTTATGACCATATTTTGCATACAAAATATTGTATTCTGCACGTTGTTTATTCTCAACTCTTGCAGCTTGCGAAATAACCTTAGCAATCAAGCGTTGCTCACCATTAGGACCAGCAACAGATTTGATATAACGTTCGAAAGCTTCTTTGTTTTCTATATTGCCATCTTGGTCGCGTTTATTGGCTTTGAGATATTTGTCAATCAAGAATTCAATATCATTCTCATCGTCAATATCTTTCTGATATGCCGCACGACCAGAATCCAACCACGCCTTCTGAGATTGTTCATTTAGTAAGCCGTCGTTGTAAGTATTGTCAAAATAGGTTGAATAATTATTCAAAGCATGCTCTGTATGCGCAGCTGCGTTCTTTGCCATCAAAGAATAGTTGCGCGCAGCCTTCGCATTTCTTGTATAGCGAGAAGTTCTATGAGATCTACCAGTTTCATCACCAATTTCACTATCAGCAATTTTTCTTTGCATATACAAAGAAGCTTTGCTAGATGAAATTTCCAATGCGTTTTTAGTGTCTTCTTCTCTAAGAACACGCCTGTTTTCCAAATACTGCCTTAGTTTGGCAGATGGAGTCGTACCATTTGCAAGAGTATTTGCTCTTGCATTTGCCGCATGAGATTCCGCCCAAACACGATTCATAGCAAGTGGTCTTGCAAACATACCAGTAATCTTGGCGTTCACTGTACCGAGGAATGTGCCAGACATCTTCATAAGTGACCAAGAGAAGAACAATGGGAAAATTTTAACTGCCGTACCCAGAATCATACCAAAACCGTCTTGCGCGCTAGAGATAATCGCCCAACCCGCCAAGCTAGACGCACCAAAGAGCAGAGAATACATTGGATAAAATACCAGCATTTTTACAAATAAATCTTTCCACTTCTTAAACAGACTTTCCGTATTCGGCAAAATCACGGATACAATTGCCATAGGAGCAATCATTATAAGCAGAATCACTACCACCTGACGAAGTGCAATCGTAATAAGGCCCACTACTACTGATACGAGTGCCCCAAGTACAGCTGGAATCAGCATCCAGATTTCGCCACCTTCAAACGCAATAAAACCAGCAGTGGTCAAAAGACCATAGCCACCAGCGAGTGAAGTATAAAGATCAGTCATTGCAACACTTGTCTCAGGAGATGTAGCCGCTTCTTCACTTAATATCATTGGTACAGTTGCTTCTTCTATAGTAGTAAATATACCCCTGAGACCATTACCTATGATGTTAGATAAATCAACCGCAAGCGAACAAACCAAGAAGCTTAGGTTCACCATTATCGCAGCCACAATCAACTTCGGCAAAGCCTTTTTTACACCATAATTTGTTATTCCAATCCCTGTTATTTGAGACCAAACAACTATAAGTAAGAAAATTACGAATAATATATTTGCCACACCAAGAAAATAATTCCAAATCATGTATATTGGAGATTCTTCCTCAGCTTTTATCGGATTAATTTCTAGCAATTCTTTGTTCTTATCATAAAGCCAGTCAACTGCCTCAGAAATCTTACCTGTTGTAGGACACACTAACCAACCAAGAGAGCCGAGACTTGCATCACAAGTACGCGTTTTCTTCTCGGCCCCATCATTGTCTCCATCAGTAATATTTGAAGCGTTATTGTTATTATCCGTTGTAGTGTCCGTAACTGTTGTACTCGGTCTATTATCTACATCCGCATAAACAGCCGTATTTGCAAAAAGTGGCAAAATAAGTCCTAAAATACCAAAAAAACACCCAAAAATGGCTTTTACCAATCTACTTTTTGAAGGTTTTATTGATATCATAATAAAAGCGCCTCCCTAAAACAGGCGTACTTTAATTATAGCACGCATAAGCGTTTTTGTCAAGAGTAAATTAGGCCTTGTTACCTATATTTTTCTTGGACACATTTTAAAAACTATGTTATGATAAAAATATGTTAAAGAAATTATTTTTACCCCTATTAGCAATTACTTCATTAGGATTTCTTGTAGTCAGTACCCAGGTGGTCTTCGCCGCAAACCCATGTTCAAGCGTTGAGAATGGTTTAAGAATAAGTGGTTCAGGAGTAACTCAAGCTGATGTGGATAGATGTCATAATGGCAATGACTACAAAACCTGGAGATGGAACCAAAACAACTGCTACGGTCACAGATCTACCGCTTTAAGCAATCGATGCAATAGTATAAGCGATACAAGTGGCAGAAATAAATGTAGTGCCTGTAAAGAACTCCTCGACGGTGGGTTTGATCTAGGCACAGGAAACAACAATAACACCCCAGGACCAGATGACAGCGGAAACGGAGGCAACCATTGGGACCCTGATGGAAATGTCAGCAATGATGTTGATACAGAAGACGTGGATGGCACCTCCAGAGATCAACATACCGAGTCAGACTATCGCGGAGATTATCACCTCCCAGAAGATGTCACCGAGCTACAAAGTAGTTGTCGATCTTTCCTCGGTATGGTTTCATGGGATTGCAACACTAATTTCGAAAACGCCAGCGAAGAAAACGATATCCCACGCATCGTAGTTATGATTGCATCAAATGTCTTTAACGACATTACGGTTATCGCAGCATTCCTTGTTATTGGTTATATTATTTATGGCGGTTATCTCTACATTTTTGCAAACGGCGATACTGGCAAAGTTACAACGGGCAAAAAAGCCTTAAACCAAGCCTTCATCGGCCTAGCAATCACTTTATCTGCAAATATAATCATCAACGCAATCCGCATTGCTTTAATGCATAATAACGGTGCTTTCACAGAATGTGCCACGTCTGAGTGTGTCACTGCCGACGACCTAGTTGTTAATCTAATCCAATGGGTAGTAGGCATCTGTGGCGCTGTAGCAGCTGCGTTTATAGTAGGCGGCGGTATAATGTATATGACTTCTGCTGGTGACCCGACCAAGCTAACTACTGCCAAAAACATCATCAAATACGCGCTCATCGGTCTCATTATTGTCGCTCTTGCCGAAGTAATAGCTGGATTCATGGGTGGCGTCATAAATAATGCAAAAGGTGGCAATAGTAACGACTCAAATAGCACAGGTTACATCATTAACACAAAGGAGTTATATGAAAAAAATAAAATTTCTTAAAGTAGCTACGGCATTTATTCTGGGGCTTTCAACTATTGGTACTATTGCTTCACCAGCATACGCAGCAGATTATGAAATTTGCGACGACGGCAACGTCCCAGCACCCACAAAAAGAATCACTGGTTGTCCTGGCTATGCCCAAGAAGACACTTTTCAATCCACTCTAATCGGCATTTTGAATGCCGTTATTGGCATTGCCGGCTTAGTTGCAGTTATCTTTATCACTGTTGGCGGTATCAACTACATGACTTCTGCTGGTGATGCACAAAAAGTTGAAAAAGGTAAGAAAACCATCCTCTACGCTCTTATCGGTCTCGTTGTTTGCGCGCTAGCATTTGCAATAGTCAACTGGGTCATTGTGGGTGTTCTAAAACAAAATTCTAACGGCGGCTCAACAGCGAGCCATCTCATCGAGAACACTATTGCGTTTTTTATAAAATAGTTGTAAAATAGAATCAAATTAACATAAAGGATAATAAATGAGTAGTATTCTAAACACTTTTGCAGATGCCATTGGGCCTAACACGCTCCAACCAGTAAACGGTGGTAACGGCACAGAACTAACAAGCAATGTCACTACTATTCTTAATGCCGTTATCGGTATTTTAGGTCTAGTCTGTGTGGTAGTAATGATTATCGGCGGCGTCAACTACATGACTTCTGCTGGTGATGCACAAAAAGTCAAAAAAGGCAAAGATACTATCCTTTATGGACTTATCGGTCTAGTAGTATGCGTACTTGCATTTGCCCTAGTAAACTGGGTAATCGCAGGCGTACTTGGTAACAGCTAGCAACAAAACCTCCCTTTAAGGGAGGTTTTTTGTTGCAACAAAAACCCGCATCAAAACAAAAACCGCCCTTTCGGGCGGCTTGCAGTACAACCTGAATCTAGATTGATTCACCTATTGAATTTCAATCTTTTTCGGCGCTTCTACTTTTTCCTTCTCAAATGTAATGGTGAGTACACCATCTTTGAGTTCAGCTTTTACACTGTTTTCGTCTTCACGAACTTGCACAGGAAGTGCAATAGTACGAGAAAACTCACCCCAATAACATTCCTGAATATGCCAACGAGTAGTTTGTTCGTCCTCACCACCAGAAAGCACGCCAGAAATGGTCAAAATATTGTCAGAAATACTGACATCGAGATCTGATTTCGAAATGCCAGCTGTGCGAGCTTTTACTACTAATTTGTCGGCGGTCTCATAGACATCTACTGCTAGCTGTCCAGGAAAATCGTCGGCTGGTTCCCACTCTTCTTCGGCTGGTTCTTCGCTAACCTCTTCAACGGCCATCTCTTCCTCAGCTGCTTCCTTTGGCGCAGGCACCTCACTGCCTTCGTCCATAAATGCAGCGGCGAGATCGTCATCGATTAGCAAATCGTCACTGTTTGTACGAGCCATATTTCCTCCACTTATATTGTTATGCTTTATTATAATGCATAGGAGATGTAAAATCAAGAGTAATATGAGTTTTATTGTAAAAAATACAACACATGCCGGGTTCTTGGATTTAATTGCTCCCCACTCTTGTAGGGGTTGTGGACGTTTGGGGACAATCGTTTGTGATTGTTGTAAAAAATACATTCTTAAGCAGGATAACTCTATTTGCCCAAACTGTAAAGAAGTTTGCAAGGACCACTGCTGCAAAAAATGCCACTTACCGCCTATTTACTATGTAGGCAGGCGCGAGGGTCTGCTTGCAACACTTATACACGATTACAAATACAATTCCACCCGTTCCATCAAGAACACTCTTACGGAAGCATTAGACCGTGTTCTACCGTCCATAGAAGGCCCAGTTGTTATCGTTCCCCTCCCCACCATCTCACGACATATCCGCGAACGTGGCCTAGACCACACTTTCCTTATTTCCAAAAAACTCGCTCATCTTCGTGGATACACCGCTCAAAAACTGCTTGCCCGTTCCGAAAACACCGTTCAAGTCGGCACAAACCGCAAAACCCGTATTACCCAAGCCAGCCAAGCTTACTCCATCAATAAAAAAATCAAAATAGACAACAGCACCACCTACATCCTTTTCGACGACGTTTGGACCACTGGTGCCAGCATAAAAGCAGCAACAAAGAAACTCCAGCAAGCTGGAGCTTCCAAAATCATTATTTTGATTTTAGCGGTTAGCTAGTAGAGTAGTAATACAACCAGTTTGGTTACTATTACCAGATGGCAAAGCGGTAATCACGAAGTTTACAATTGCAAATGCTAGAAAAGCAATTACGAGACCGATAATTGCATAAAGCACAGTGTTTTTAGCATCGGTTACCTTCTTAGCATCACCGCCAGAAATAACATAACGAATACCACCAATAATAAGCATAATAACAGCAATAATGCCTACGATATAAAGAATAGTGTTTGTGACTTGCTTAAATACGCCAGTATCACCAAATAACTCAGCAGGGCAACCATCGCAACGAGCAGCCTCTGCACCCTCCTGCAAAGTCGTAGCAGAAACACTAGAAAAACCAGCCAGAGCCACAGCACCGCTTATTACCATTGATAACACTAATTTCAAAACACTTTTCATAACCTAATTATACCACACATTATTATTCTTGTCTAGAGGAGCTCATCCAAGAATCGCGTCCAATTCCTTTTGTAAAGCTTGAGCTTCATCTTGTTTTTGCTTTAAAATATAAAATCCTTCAAAATTAACAATTCCACTAGGATAAGCATTTGCCATAATGTCCAACCATAATTGCTCTAATTTGTCCGCCTTTCCAGCTAATTCCTCATTATTATAATTAGAATCCCTTATCATCGCTGCTTTAACAGATCCTCTATGCGCAGCAATTGCCATTTTTTGCATAGTTTTCTCTTTTTCTTTATCCGGTAAAGATAGATATTCAACAGCTGCCCTTAGTTTTGCGCCGACGGTTCCATTATACTCTACTTCTGCCTTTTTCAACTCTTCAGGAGTAAGTTCCTTTTGGTGTAGTTCATTCAATCCTCTTTCCGCTTCCTCTTTCATCTGTCTGAACTCATCACTATTCTCCAAAAGAAAATCAACTTTTTCACGACGGCTCATCGAAGCTGTCTCTTTTTTACTATGGTCAGTTTCGCGCCATTCCTTCACCAAATCACCCAACATCGATTCTTTGCCAAGCATACTTTTATTTAATTCGCCAAGTTTAACATTACCCTCCTTAATATCCTGACGACAGTTTTCAAGATCTCTAACGGCAGCCTCATATCTAAATTTTGAATGCCCAATTGTTTCACGATTAAAGAATTTACTGATAAAGTTGTTATTTTTAGCACGTTGTTCATTAAAATCTGCCTCAACGGCCTTTAGTCTTGCTCCAAGACCAGCTATGCGCGCTTCATTAGTTCTAATCGCGCTTATTAACTTTGCTTTCTGATATTCTGGACTCTCTGTCACCGCCTTTACGATAGCTTTATCGGAATCGGAAAAGCCATTCTCGTCTTTCAAAATACCATTTACCAAAAATTGCACATCAAGAAAATTACCTGGCTTAGATGGGTTATCGATTATATGTTGGATTTTATCAACCAAAGCAGGGACGGCATCGTCTCGCGTTACAGCCTCAAGTTTCGAATCAGAGATTTGATACACCAAAAAATGCGGGTTAGACTTGGCTATCTCTGCCTCTTTTGTAAACTTATTGATTTTATATACTATCGAGGCCTTTTCAGCTTCTTCCTCAGCAACTGGCTCAGACTCATTAGCAAGCTCCGCAACAGGTTCAGCAGCAGATTCGGCAACAGACTCAACGGCAGGTTCGATAGTATCTTCATTAGTGTCCCCAAATGTTTCAGTATTCAAATCTGATAAGTCTTCTTCGGTATTCGCTCCGTTGAAAGGAACTTCATCCTTCAACGAATCCCATTCTGGTGTTTGCACTACCGTAGGCTCATTATCAACAGGCTTATTTGTTGTTTCAAAATTAAAAGTCATGCTTACATTATACCATAAACGTTTTATTCTTTATGGTATAGCTCTATTTCTTTTTCCTCATTTTTGTAAACAATTTCATAACCGTCATTTATTGAATCATAAAATGGATCAACTGAACCATCTATCAAAAGATAATCAAAACCATATTTTTCTAAAAGCTCACTCCTAGACACTTTACTGTCTCTAAAATCAACCCATTCTTGCAGAATATCTTCCCTACCATTTATCACTTTCATAAAATCACAACCTCTAGGGTCCATATATGGTCGGTAGCCTCTGAATTCCATATAGCCACCAATATTATACCCAGCATAAATCTTTAATTCTCCCTTGTTGTTCCCCGCTTCCATTTCATCGATAACATCAACCGCTTCGACCAGAGTTTTATCATAATAATCGCTAGAAATACTCATAACCAACACCGGGCATGCACAAATAAACGTCGAAAGTACAAGAATCCCAGACCAAAAAAGCAATGCACTCCGCCCTAGGCTAGAATCTATAATTTTTTCGGGTTGTACGTTTTTATATAGCAATGCTAGTGGAAAAAACATCACCAAAATTACCTGCGATAAACCCTTTATTGTATTTAACCCAAGCGCCAAAAACCCAAAAAAAAGCAGTAAATAACGAATCCTCACATTCTGTTTCTCTGAAAAAGCATACAAGAATCCCACCACAGTCAACACAATATAAAACATGGCATTTCCCAAATTTGCTAAAGGCGTGAAGGGCTGAAGTTCATATACTAATTCAGAAAATGTACTATCCCCATACACCTTGAACATTATAGTAAGCATATCGACACCATACGGATTCGCAAACCCTAGCAAAAATGACACGACACTGACCACAACAAGCGGCCAAATCCTACTCACTTTTTTATGCAAAAGCTTCGATTCCACAAACAAGTCCACAACATAAGTCAAAACTACTAAATAAATCATCGGCCAAAGAGAAGCGTGCATATTAATCTGTACTAGAGAAATCAACGGCATCCACCACAAATACTTCATCTTTCCAGTTTTCATATATAACTCAAGAATATAAATCAAAGACAAAAATAGGACATAGCTCACCATCTGAGCCCGTGTTGTCACGAAAGTACATAGCACCAACATAATATCGGTTGCCATCATTAAAACAAGTGATAGATTCTTATTATTATCACTAATCAGTTTACAAATCTTATATACTAATAAACAAACCAAAAAGTTTAATAAAAGAGTTGCGGCATAAAGACCAGGGCCGCCAAAAACTTCATAGATTTGATAGAAAATTACCGCAAAACTATAGTTTTGTAAAACAGTATTCAGCCCTTCGTGCATAGACAAAACGTCAGTGTGGTAAATCCCATTATTTACTATATATCTTCCTTCAGCTAATACTCCCCAAGAGTCATTATCAACACTCCGCACATAAATCATGACAATAATCATTGGAATCAAAAAAGCAGCTATATATTTTAGACTGCTAATTTTCCATAATTTTTTTAACATGGTTCTTTATCGATCAATTGGCGGGGGTGAGAGATTCGTCCCGAACGAAGTGAGACCGAGTCTCATTTTTTTTATGCATGCCTACCAAGGCATGGCGGAGAATCATAAACGAGGTTCGAACAATTATGTTGAACTCCGATTTAACTCCCCTACTTAATGTTAATCAATTAAGTTAAAACAATTATAGCATAATTTACTCCCCCTACACCACAATTCTACTTTATTTTTTACCAATAAAAAACAGAGGTGCTTGTGCTATAATATAGATATGGAAACCGAAACTGATACAAATTCGACCGATATTGCAATCGTCCCCGGACGCACTCCGTCCGAACGCTTAAATATGGACATTGTAGAAGAAATGAAAAACCGTAGTCGGTCAGTCAAATTGTATCGGAACGACAAAAAGGCGCAGTTTATCGAATTACGCGCCCGCGGTGCGAGCTTTCAAGACATTGCCGACATCTTAGATTGCGGAAAATCAACCTTGGTCGGCTGGAACAAAGAAATGGCGGACGAAATTGCCGAACGTAGGGCTATGACGAAAAATGATATTCTGTGTGATTATCAGGTTGCGCGCGACAACCGTTTAAGATATTTCTCCGAATTATATCGCAATATAAAAAACGAATTAGCACGACGAACCTTGCGCGACGTCCCGTCTGATAAACTCTACGCAATGCTCGAAAAATGCTCAAAGCACATTGACGAATTAAGCGGCGAAAAACGCGAAGATAGAAAAGACGCAAGCATTATAGCAATATCGCAAACAGAACGCGTTAGAACCGCCTTAAAATGCGTCAGAACGGCATAAATATCATAATCGACCACTCCTTTTTAACAGATAGCGATTATGGTATAATAAGGCTATGAACGATAGCCGACCGTCAGATACAATAAGCAACAATTTATCGGCAATGCGCCACGCGCACGAAGCTGTTGTCGCTGCTTTGAAGTCCGGCGAATACAATGACGAAAAGATTATGCCAAAAGAATTGAAGAAATTACCACAGGTTGATTACCGTATTAAAAGAGTTATTGAAATCGGCGAATTGTTAGATAAAGTCGTCGGCAATGCGCCATATCGGGCATATGGGGTTCTCGCCACAAGTTACCAATTACTGTGCTGTAATTTAGGGCAAAGAATTGATGAGATTGACGAAAACAAAAATCCGTCCGAATATTCTTCCCCAAAACAGTTAATCCCGCCAAAAGACATTGATATTAAAAGCGTCGAGAGATGTAAAAACACATTGGGAAAATGGTCTACAAATAAAAAACTCAAATACTACATTGAGCCATATAAAGAAGATATTGACCAATTAAATAAATTGATTGATTATTGCGGTAATCAGTTCAAGAACCAAAAGAATTACCCCGGCGATAAATTAGTTTTTAACCCTTTTCCCGATTCCGTATTGTATTATGCTAACCAACTATTCAACGATTGTCTAAACCGAATATTGACGGCAACAGAAATGACGCCAGAAATTGAGGCAATCGCAAAATATGTTATGCAAGAAAATCAATTTAGCGTGGCGGGAATCCAAATCAAGTTTCATAAAGGAAACGGTTTTGTAAGTTCATTAGCTTTACAATGGGAACGTCTTAACATAATCGGTAAATTTAATGATACTAAACCGCGCGAGCTACTCATTAAATCATACGACGAAATAATCGCGGCGATTCGTAACTATAATGACGATGTCAGAAAAATTATTGAGCAAGACGCAAAACCAGCGGGCAAAATAATGACCAAAACGTGCGGTATGGACGACGCGTTACGCAACTTTGAAAAAACATACGGGTTATTGACCGATTTGTTAAATGGCGCAGTTTATGACGATAAAAAACTAACCAAGAACCAAACTGGTAGATTAAAAGAAATCGAGCTGTATTATCGCCAAATTACAAATCTCAGCAAAGGTCTCGTCGTCTTATTTGATTATCTCAACTACTATCAAAAACATTCTGCCGAACGACGCTACGCACGCACTTGGCTCAAATCCGGACTGAACGTTGTTTATGACGAATCAACTCGCATCTTTTACCAAACGTTAGATGGCGAACATTTTAAGAATTGGACGGGCTGTCGTAAAATAAAAACTCCGGACGTTGCGCGCGGCAGTGTTGCGTCTGCACGTAAAGATATTACCGATTGGCTAAACGACAAAAAAGCTATGAAGCATCTGCGGGATTTTGAATATGATATGGAACAGGCGTTGAATCTCGAAAAAATTGAGCAGAACTTAATAAAAGGTCAAAATGAAGAATATCTTAAAATCGTAAAACCACTCCGTGATTCGTTTAATGAGTTCACGAACATTACGCATTATAATTGCCAAGAAATTTTACGAAAAAATAATTTTTTGAAATAAAAAACGGCGGGAAAACGGCGGGCGACGACGAAAAAATAAATTATTTTTCAAAAAAAACGACGAAAAAACGGTAGGAAAACGGTGGCTTAATAAAAAAATAACAACCGAATAACAGCGTGAAAACAGCGACAATATTCTAAACCATAACCGGCTTATGGGTATATTTTTAACCCGTTTCGTGATATAATTAAATTGCTCTAAATCAATTTTAGTTTAACACGCAATACAGGAAAACCTGCTTTTAGCACGGAATAGTTTATCTGATGAGATGAGCACCGTGTGCGAGTAACCAGATAAACCCTGTGTTGCGGGAAAACGATTTAGAGCATCGTCAGACGGTGCTCATTTTATATTTAGAACCGTCTGACCAAGATATTACATAACCAAGGAGGTATTTGCGAAATGGAAGGCATATTGGCAATTATCGTCGGTTGGGTCGTTGTGGCTCTAATCATTAGTGCTTTTAAAAACAAAGGCAAAAACGGCGAATCTGATATAGACAAAATTCTAGAACAAGCAAAAAAAGACGGTAAAGCCAAACCAATGGCAGAACGCCATACAACCATAAAAGCAAGTGCTGATACAATCCGTTTGGGAACTGAATCTTGGGAAGAATATAAAAGGGATTTTGCCGGATTAAATAAAAGCCAACAAGAATATGAATTAGAATATTTTAAGAAAAAATTACACAAACGTTTCCGTAATAATGCTAATGAAGATATAAAAGACCAAGTTGATGAGGCGATACGAGAATTGGAGTTAATTTATAGGGCATAATGAATATGGAAAAAACCGACGCGCAACAACGAAACGAAGATGAAGTCCGCCGCATAATGCGCGAACGCGGGTTTGAAACAGCGTCGGAATCAAAACCCAAAAAGAAACGTCGTGATTTTGATTTTAGTATTATTGGTAAAGCGTTAGCCGCCATTGTAGTTATTGGCGGTTTATCTTTTGGTGTTTTCGCGTTTATAAATGCGCCTAAAAACGATGAGGTGGTAAAAGATACGTCTGACAATGAAGACACGCCTCAGAACGCCAATTACGCGGGTTTAGCGGTATGTTTGGACGCGGCATATACAGACGTAGAGGCTGGCGACCCACGGTTTTACCCGAAACTCATTGCGTCATATAAAGCGCAACTTGATTGCTATAACCAATACCCCACGTCGGACAATGAATCGGAAATATCGGACATAAAACAGCGTCTTAACAGCGTGGAAATTGCGGCAAAAGACGCCGGCGTTAGCCAAGCCGATATTGATTCCGCATATAAATCATTAAGCTCGGAAATCACATCTAATATACCGCACAATGAAGACCGGACTGCTAGTGCCACCACGCAAAATAATTCTAGCAATAATTCTACCGACAGCACAAATAAAAACGAAATCACACCTGAACGTGAACCAACCCAAACAACCACAAATACCAAATGTGATAATTACAAATTAACTTATGGAGATAAAACCCCGGAAACATTAGCGAACGAAGACTCTTATGTAGTGTCATTGTATAATACTTGGCGAAATTGGAAACAACAAGCAGATGATTGGGAAAGCCAAGGAATAGTTTTAACGCAAAATCAATGTTCCGCCTATACTTTAAAAGGAAAAGTTTGCCCACGTAATTACCGACTTAAAGCGCAAGAAGCCGAACAAGCCTATACCAATGCTTTCAATTCTAAAGTTCAATATTATACAAACTTGCGCGCCTCCGCCTGCGGCTATTAGTTAAATGATATAATTGTATCAGTAAGCAAGAAAGGAGTGCCGATTGTCGAAGTTTGAGCAGTTGTTGCATAGTAAACTGACGAAAAAAGATAGACTCAATTTCGTTAGCGATATGTTGTCGCAGGGCGAAACAATTATGTCTGACGCAATCGGTCGTTATGAAGAATTTGAAAATTATCGAAATCATCTGGGCGGTTTTTGGTTAGACCGCAACGATTACAAAAACCAATACAGCGAAACTATTGGCTGGTGCCACGACTGGTTAAATATGGTTCACGAAAACACAAAAACGATTGGCTGTAGTCACTTAGTGCAATTTCCAAAAACACCAACTCTTAAAGACGTTTACGTTGACCCGTTGGAAAAATTAAATGATTACATTGACGCGATTAAAAGAACTATTAGTCGATTGCAGCCAATGGTGGACGAATTACAACGACAAGAATTATTACCACAAGAAAAATTAAAGCCTAAGATTGTTATGTCGCAACCACAATTTAAAAATAATTGTTTGTATATTGGCGAATACAAAATTAAATTCAGAAGAAATACTGTAAATTGGTGTATGTTAAAAGCCGTATTTGATAAAAGAACCAACGAGAGCGGTGCCAGCCCAGATGACATTTACGAATTGGAAGATGAAGATTTAGCATTTAATGGTGCTACCAATAAAGAAATACATAGATATTATGCTACGCGGAATAAAATTAACAATCGCATTTCTAAAGAAACTGGCATAAAAGACGAGTTCATAGAGGTCAGCAATACATATTTTAAAATTAACAAAGATTTTGGTTTGTAATCTATAAAAGGTAGACTTTGGTAGACAAAGACTACCTATTTTTGTTGCATTGCAAACGTAGACTAACCGCAACATAGCTTCACTTAAGATAGGGTTGTAGGGTAACACCTACACCTAATATCAATTTAACTCACGGGAACCAAATGCAAATATCGCAAGAACTTGTTGACCAGTTCAAAACTCTCTACAAAGAGCGGTTTGATATTGAATTGACCAACGAGGAAGCCCAAAAACAAGGGCTTGCGGTCATGCGTTTGATTGCCGTGCGTTATGAAAATAAACTCATGAAAGGAGAAAATAATGAGTGATAATACAAAACAACATTTAGAAAAGCAGGTAGAAAACGCTATCAGCCAAATGCTTAGTAAAGCAACAGCGCAATTTCTCAGCGAGCATAGAAGCGAAATTCACAGAAAAAAGGAGAAAAGCAATGAATAATCAATCGCACCCATACCCAGAAATACAATTAAAAGACGTTTTACGAGTTTTAGATAAAACAATAAAGGAAGACAATACCAATAAAGCAATAATCTTTTTAGGTATGTTGTCTGCATTTACCGAGGAATCACAATTAAACATAACATTAAATGCTCCCTCGTCCGCCGGAAAAACCTATTTGGTTAAAGAAATCGTGAAACTGTTTCCAAAGGCAGACTGCATACAATTCAGTAACGCCACACCGACAGCGATATTTTATGGGGAAGACGCAAAAGTCGATAAGGAACGCAAAGCAAGAATCGTTGACCTTGAACGTAAAATCCTTATATTCATGGAACAGCCAGATTCCAGAGCGCAAGAAAAAATTAGAGCCGTTCTATCACACGACCAAAAGGAGTGCATATACAATATCACAAATCGCAACAAAGAAGGCGCAAACCGTGCGGAAAAAGTCATAATTCGTGGCTACCCAGCCTCGGTATTTTGTTCGGCGAACCTCGGTTTAGACGAGCAAGAAAGCACACGCGCCATTATGTTAAGTCCAGAAATCACAGAAACCAAAATTGAGCAAGCAAAACAAAATATTGCCGCCCTAAAAGCAGATTCAAAAGCATATTATAAAGAAATAAATGAAGACGAGGAACGTAAGGCTTTAAAACGTAGAATTGCCGCAATTCGCGATATGCATATTGACGACATTAAATTGCGTAATACTGATAAAATACTCGCCCAATTTAATGCCCTTGCTGGCAAACAACAGGCGCGTCATACGAGAGATTTTACCCATCTTCTTGACCTAATTAAATCTGTTGCACTATTGAATATTTGGCACAGAAAAGAAAATGACGAATATTATGCGAGCGATAGCGACGTGAATGAGGCATTGGCTTTATGGAAAGATATTGCCGAAACGCAAGACTCAGCACTAATACCCTATATCAAATGTTTCTATTACGACGTGATACTGCCGGCGCAAAAATATAAAGTTCAAAAAGAAACCATAATGCAAAAAACCTCTTTATCTAATCTACGCAGGCAACGTATTGAAAAATCATTATCGCGTCAGGAGATAAATGCATTCTATCGTATGCGCAATGGTCATGCAATAGCGGATTATAAGCTACGTCGCGATATTTTACCGGCATTAGAGTCTGCTGGCTATATTGATATGATACCCGACGAAAAAGACAAACGACAACGATTAATAATCCCATTGAAAGGGGTAGAAAAAGTGGATTAATGGTGTATGGGGAGAGCTTTTCAAAATGATTATTATTAATTATAATAGAGGTGCCATGTCAATTAGTTTAATCGCAAGAAAGGTTTATTTCCCGACAATATTGGGCAGTCTCATTTTCGAGAAATCTCTTGCGAGATTAATTGATATGGCAGAGACTGCCCATTTTGTGGAGGGCGATAAATGAAAGAGCAAAAATTACGATATATTGCGTATATGCGCAAATCAACCGAGGGAGACGAACGACAAGCACTTTCTATTGGAAAACAAGAGGACGCAATTAAAGAAGTATTTCCGAATTTGAATATTATTGATTGGGTTAAGGAGAGTAAAAGTGCATTTAAGGCAGAAAACAGACCAGTCTTTGATAGCGTTCTAGAAAGAATAAAAAATGGCGAGGCAGACGGTATTGTTGCTTGGAAAATCAACCGATTATCAAGAAATGCGTTAGACGCCGGGAGAGTTGTGCATTATATCAACACCGGCGTCATTAAAGATGTAAAATTTGCTCGTGAAACTTTCGAGAATACACCGGAAGGAATCAAGAACTTACAATATGCCCTTGCGGATTCAAACTGTTATTCAGCAACTCTTGCCGTAGATGTCAAAGAAGGCAATAGACGCAAACGTAAATTAGGTTGGCTTACACAAGCAAGTTTTAGTGGCTATATGGACATTAAAAACCCAAAAAGAAACGAGGACGGTCAACCAGAACACATAACCGGTATTGACCCAGACAGGTTCTATTTATTGCAAAAAGCATGGGGATTGCTATTGACCGGCGAATATAGCGTCCCCGCCATATTAAAAATCCTAAACGACCAATGGGGCTATCGCACAAGGATTACGCCTAGCGGTGGTGGTAAGCCATTAAGTCGTGCTGCATTATACAAAATCTTCAATAATATACGATATGCCGGAATGATACCAGACCCTGTCACTGGTCAATTATTAAAAGGTGAATATGAGCCAATGATTACCGTTGAACAATATAATCTTGCTCAATCCATTTTAGGAAAACATGGAAAAGCACGTTTAACACAAAAACAAGGCTTTGTATTTAAAGGAATTGCAACTTGCGGAGAATGTGGTTGCAATATTACTGCAGAACATAAATATCGTGGCAAGAATCATTACGTTTACTATCATTGCACGCATAAACGTAAAGATTATAAATGCAGACAATCATGCATTGAAGAAAAAGAACTAATTAAACAATTCGAAGATTTTTTTGAAAAACATACAATCATAAAAGAATTTGAAGAATGGGGATTAGAAGCAATTCGCCAAATGAACGACGAGGAAAGTGGAAATAGACAAAGCAAAATCGATACACAAACCGAATTAATAAAACAAGCCGAAAGACGAGCCGATAACCTACTTAATTTAGCCGCAGACGGTCATATTACCGGAGAAATATATGCAAAGAAAAACAAAGAAGCCCAAGAAGAAATCGACCGTTTAAGAAAAGAGTTGGACAGTATTATAGATAACGGCAATGATTGGCGAAAAGCAATGGAACATACATTAGAAGTATTGTTTAGCGGTCGTGAAAAATTTGAAAACGGGGATTTAACTGCCAAACGAGAGGTTCTACAAAGTTTGGGTTCGAACATTACACTAAAAGACAAAAAACTAACCATTGATACCTATAAATGGTTAGTTCCGATTGAAAATGAATATAAAACTCTTGAAAAACAATTTATGGAAGGTTCGAACAACGATTTACAGGGAGAAAACGTCGTAAATGACGCAATCCGTCCACGATGGCGGAGGGTGGGAGATTCGAACTCCCGCTCCAGATCACTCCAGACTAACGATTTAGCAAACCGTCCCCTTCAGCCACTTGGGTAACCCTCCATACCATCTTATTCTACCATACTTTTTCGATTTTTCATAAACTCTGAAACTATGTTATAATTAGCTTATGGCTAACAAAATCGAAAATGTCTCTTGGACTGCCACCGAATATATCGCAAAAGACCACAATGTATGGTGGTATCTTGGTCTCGTTATCGTTGCAGGAGGGTTTAGTGCACTCGCAGTCTTCTTAAAGAGCTGGACGTTCCTTATTCTAATCATTTTAAGCGCAATCACACTAATTGTTTATACTATTCGCCCACCACGCAAGATTTCTTATACCTTAGACGAAAAAGGTCTCACCGAGGGCAAAAACAATCATCCATATGAAAACTTCCGCGCCTTTGGTATTCTAAAAGATGATAAAAACTTTTCAGCAGTCCTCATCCCAAAAAAGCGATTTAGCCCTTCCGTTAAAGTATATTTTCCGGAAGGAAGCGGCGAATCCATCGTAGACGCGCTTGGAGCACGCTTACCAATGGAAGAAGTCAAACTAGACTTTCTAGATAAAATTGTAAACTTCTTGCGAATCTAGAAATTGTGTGATAATATTAACATAAGTTTAATAAAGGTGGGCAAAAAATGGACCAAAACGTAACTGTAGATAATGATCTACAAAAAGCAATCGACGATATAACACAGAATACTAACGCAGACCCAGTTTTTTCAGACCCTGTGGCTGCGCCTTCTTCAGTTCCAGAAGGTGATACTGGCGAGCTTGCTGCTCCAGTAGGACCATTCCCAACTCCAGAACCAATTCTTCCAGAAACACCAGCAACTGCACCAACCATTAATTTTGCAAACCCAGCTCCAGCCACTCCTACACCAGTAGAAGAAGCTCCGGCTGAAGTAGCCCCAGTTATAGAAGAAACCCCAGTTAAAGCCACACAAGAAATTGCCACCGAAGCACCAGCTAGCCTCAACATGAAACAAGTTAAGGAAGCTGCTCTACGCGATTTAATCCCACTGCTGGATCGTTTGCCGCTTTCTGCAAAGCAAAAATTCGATATCTATCATGATATTATTGAAGAACTCCATGATTACACCGCAGTAGAGCATGCCTACCACGCCGCTGCAGAAATCACAGACGACACCGAGCGCGCCGAAGCTCTTCTCTACCTCGTCGAATCCATCGACAAGATGTAATTGGTCCAAAAAAATAGCCCCCTACGGGGCTATTTTTTAATACATTCCGCCCATATCTGAAGCAGCCGGTTTGTCTTCTGGAATTTCGCAAATC
>JAZNDC010000010.1:0-11085 GCA_045587885.1 Candidatus Nanosyncoccus sp.
AGATCTGCTGAACCAAAGGCAGCACCAGTCATGGTTGGGTTGAGATCGATGATGGCTGGGTTTGATGGGACGGTGAGTTCCAGAATAGGGTTAGCAATATCTACGGAAAATGTAGCGGAGCCAGTAGTTTCGGCAAAAGTAAGGGCGCTACTTTGGAGTGCAAAAAAGCTAAAAGCCATACAACTAAACACTGCAAGTGTCTTATACCTCATATGCTTTAATTATAACATAACTATTTATAATAACGTTCTAGGAATTCTTTTTTATAATTATTGAAAGTACCATTAAGTATACTTTCGCGAATTTTACCAACTACTGATACCACAAAATGTTCATTATGTATTGAAGCTAATACTTTTGCGGTGATTTCGTCTGTTTTAAACAAGTGGTGCAAATATGCTTTGTTGTAATTTTTACAACACTCACAATCACATTCTGACATAAGTGGAGCAAAGTCGTTTTTATATTTTGCATTCTTGATATTAATGCGGCCATCCAAAGTGTATAGTGAGCCATTTCTAGCCATACGAGTAGGAGCGACGCAGTCAAAAGTGTCACAACCGTTTTCGGCACCCACAAATAAGTCAATAGGTTCTTGACCCATACCTAGGAGGTGACGAGGTTTTTCTTCTGGCAAAATATTATTTACGGTTTGGAGCATTTCGGCCATGCCATCCGCCACGAATACACCACCAATACCAAACCCATCTACTTCTTTACTCGCACAGTATTTAGCAGACTCGGCGCGAAGATCATTGAATGTGCCACCTTGAACAACAGCATATAAATATTGTTCACCAGTTTTAGAAAGTTTTTTATGTTCTTCAACACAACGATCGAGCCAACGATGGGTGCGGCGCATGGCATCTTCCATATCTTTTTTGTTTTCTGATTTGGCAAGCTGGTCGAAAGCCATGTGAATGTCGGCACCAATCGCCCATTGTGCTTGCATAGATGATTCTGGAGTCATTTCGAATTTGTCACCATTGATATGCGATTTGAATTTGGCACCATTTTCATTTATCTTCACATCGGGAAGGGAAAAGATTTGAAATCCACCAGAGTCGGTAAAGGTTGGGCCGTCCCAGCTAGAAAACTTTGCCAAGCCGCCGGCTTCTTTGATTAGTTCTGTGCCTGGTGCGAGCAATAAGTGATATGTGTTGGCAAGGATGGATTGAGAACCAAGTTCTCGCATTTCTTTCATCGTGAGAGCTTTGACAGTTGCACGAGTAGCAGCGCCAACAAATGCTGGGGTTTTAATATCGCCATGTGGAGTATGAATTACGCCCGCGCGCATCAAACCGGATTTTTTCTCGATATCAAACTTTAACATATAAACATTGAATCCCCGTAGCTTAAGAAGTTATACTTTTCTTTAATAGAATGGTCGTAAGCGTTTTTGAGATGATCCCAGCCAGCAAATGCAGCAGCGAGCATCAGAACCGTAGATTTCGGTGCGTGATAGTTCGTAAGAAGGGCGTCAATCATTTTAAACTCAAAGCCAGGATAAATAAATATATCGTCTTCACCTTCGGTTTTACCAGTTTTGGCATAATATTCCAAAGTACGAGCAACTGTGGTGCCTAGTGCGACAATTCGAGGGCGGGTCCTGTCCTCGCATTTTCTCCCACCCTCGACGAAACTCGGGTGGGAGCCCCTCAAGCTCGGCCACCCGCCCTTGACTCGCTCAATTTCCCGCAGGGTATCTTCTGGAATGTGATACCATTCTGAATGCATTTTGTGCTCTTCTATATTATCAGTGCGGATTGGAAGGAAAGTGCCGAGGCCAACGTGGAGGGTAAGATATTTAATAATCACACCTTTTTTCTTGAGTTTGGCGAGAAGTTCGTCTGTCATATTAAGGCTGGCGGTAGGCGCAGCGGCAGAGCCCATATTCTTTGCCCAAACAGTTTGGTAGCGTTTTTTGTCTTCTTCGGTTGCGTCGCGATGTAGATATGGTGGCAAGGGAACTGTGCCGTGTTTTTCGGCAATTTCGGCTAGCGGAACTTTACTTTCTACTTCGGCGATACCATTGCCAAGAATTTTTGTAACGATAATATCGTATGTAAGTTTATCACCCTCATGCAACTTGCCGCGGTACATTACGCGCTGTGGCTCGTCGCCATGTTTTTCAAGAACAACGAGTTCGCGTTTGCGGCCGTCTGGCAGTTCACAAAATAGCCTGGATTGCATGACGCGCGTATCGTTCAATATAATCACGTCACCAGGATTTAAGAATTCATCAAGATTTTTGTAGTAAGAATCAGTAATCTCACCAGTTTTGCGATTCAAAACACAAAGTCTCGTGGTACCACGAATTTTTGGAGGGAACTTTGCAATGCGCTCCTCTGGGAGATCATAAGTGTAGTCTGAAACCAACATAATAACATATTATAACATATTTGTAAGGAATCAGAAAGGCACTTATCGGGGACGCGTCGCCACCGCCCGCCGTCGCGGGGGTGGCGCGCTCATTCTCGTCGTAACTGCGAAAAGCCCCTCAAAGCGCCTTTTCTGATTCCTTCTGAATTTGTTTCTTATATCTATCTTCTTCACTAAAGACACAGCCACAGTATTTTTGCATGTAAAGGCCAGCTTCGCGGGCTTTTGCTTGACCCTCACGAAAACCAACGCGAAAATCACGATAAACAAATTCTATGCCGTAGGCTTCGGCCAAACCTTCGCAGACGGCCTTTAATGCTTCGTGTTTTTGATAAGGAGAAACTAGAAGCGTAGTAGTAAATGCATCATAGCCGTGTTCTTTGGCATATTTTACGGTTTCGGAAAGACGCTTGACATAACAATAGTTCGTGCAGCGATTTTCGATATCATCTACCACGTTTTTACAAAATTCATCTAACCCATATTCTTCTTTAAAAATTGCTTCTACTCCAACTTTTTTTGTGTATTCTTTGAGGCAGTCGCGACGAGCTTTGTATTCTGTGTATGGATGAATGTTTGGATTGTACCAAAAAATAGTCGGTTCGATATTTTCTTTTCGAAGCGCGTCGATACAGTAAACGCTGCAAGGCGCACAACACGTATGCATCAACAATTTCATTAGCATTATTATACCATTTATGGTACAATTTATCCATAAAGGAGGTTTATGTCTAAAACTATCGAAACGGATGTCCGGACTTTTACGAAGTTTTGGTTAGTACCGGTGGGAATCGCGGCAGTGATTTTTATCCTCTATAAAGCGCTCACTGGTCTTGTAATTATTGGTATTTCTATTTTCTTAGCCTTGGCGCTCAAACCATTGGTTCGCAAAGTAAACTCATTCTTTAATAAACACTTTGGTACTGATAAAAAACACCAAACCGTTTCGGCTGTACTAGCATATTTAATCGTGGTTCTAGTGATTGGTGGAATAATTCTTACAATTGGGCCAGTAGTCGTAAACGAAACTACAAAGTTTGTGCAACAATTCCCACAAGCCTTCCAAGAAAGCGTTGGCGGATGGGATGGCGTAAATGAGTTCGGGAAGAACTTCGGCATCGAGAATTTGCAAGGTGAGATTACAAATGCCATGGGTAATATCCAGAGTAGTATCTTTGGCGCGTTTGGTTCCAATCTAGTTGCAAATATTAGCGGTGTCGCTGATGTGATAATGAAAATTGTACTTGTTATTGTATTGACGTTGTTATTCTTGTTGGAAGGCCCCGCTATCCTGGAAAAGATTTGGAAGAATATGAGTGAAAGCAATGACAATAAAAAACCTGTTTCTGTTGCAAAACGTGTGGTTTCTAGAATGGCAAATGTAGTTTCTACCTATGTCTCTCGCCAGGTGATTGTGGCGGCTATTGATGGTGTTGCTTCTGGTCTTATTGTATGTCTACTCGCTTTAATCTTTAATTTTAATCCTGCCATCGCTATACCGATGGGTATGACCACAATGATTTTTTATATGATCCCGATGTTTGGTCAGTTTATTGGCGGGACTCTTGTTACTTTGATTGTGGCCGTCTCTAGCCCAATCGCAGCTGTGATTTTTGCAATTATATATATAATATATGCACAAATTGAAAATAATGTGATCTCGCCAAAAATTCAAGGAGACGCATTAGATCTTCCTGCGGTAATCATTTTATCCGCTGTAGTAATCGGTATGTACATGTTTGGAATTATTGGTGCCATCATCGCAATTCCAATCGCTGGTTGTATCCGCATTCTTATTGATGAATACCCAAATATCGTAAAGGCAGCAAAAGGCTAAAATGAGTGACGTTGAACATAAGAAAAAACGACTTCGTAAAATTTTGTTGTTTTTGATTTTTATTGCTATAAATGCTACGGTAATCACGCTTACTGCTGTTTCCGAGTTTGGTGATTCTGAAAATGCCGCCGAGCTTTCTGAAGTAAAAATGAGCTGGTGGCTACTACTACCCGCTGCGGCGTTCTTTGTGCTTGCTATGCTTACCGAAATCGATAAATATCGTTTGATGATGCGTGGTGTTTCTGATAAGGAGTTTAAGCCAGGACAAGATTGGAAAATTGCACGTCGCACCGTCATCCTAGGGCGCTACTATGATAACATCACCCCAGCTGCAATCGGCGGACAACCATTCCAGATTTATTATTTACATAAAAAAGGTGGACTTCCTACCGGTATCGCTTCGGCGGTTTCGGTGTTTGGCATGATTTCTATTCAGATTTCATTTATTATGATTGCGCTGTTTTGTTTTATTTTTAGTGACATTGCACATGAAAACACTGCGCTTCAAATTACCGCATTACTCGGGTTATTATTTTATGCGTTCTGGCCATTCATGATGTTTATGGCACTTTTCTTCCCGAAAGTAACTGCCAAGATTATTACGATTATTGTGAGATTCCTTGCCAAGATTAAACTCGTTAAAAACCGTGACGCAGCCATTCAAAAGACCGAGGACGGTGTAAAGGATTATGTAAAAGCAATCAAAGTGATTTTGAAGCGCCGCGGATTATTCTTTAAAACAATATTTATGTCGCTCGTATTTAATATACTCGTAGCGTCAATTCCATGGTTTGTACTCACCGCATTTGGTGGTAATGTTAACTTCTTTTCATCTTTTGCGCTTACGATTGCCGTGATGGCTGCCGTTTACTTTATTCCAACACCTGGTAACTCTGGCGCTGCTGAAGGTACATTTTATATGGTCTTTTCTGGTCTTACTACAGGCTATGTTTTCTGGGCGATGCTCGCATGGAGATTTTTCTCATATTACATATATATAATAATGGGGCTAGTCGAATATGCGCTTATGCAGCTTGAGGGAAAACGTTTTGGCAAAGCTAAAAAAGAATAGAGTAATCTTTGTATATATAGGGATTTTTGTTTTCATTGCTTTTTTGTCGTGGTTGATTATATATTTAAGTCAGCCTACCGACCCTGCTTACATTTACACATCAGCACCAACAGAACAATCAGAAGCCGTAGAAGAGACAAACGAAGAAAAAGAACCAGAACTAATTGATACTTTAGAACCGATTACTAATGTGCCGAGCGATAATCCTACAATTAAGTTTGGATATTTAATGCTAATTAATCCTAATTTTACAGTTACGACGGACTTTATTGATGCGAGACGCGATGAGCTCGTGAGCATTAGTTCGCTTTACGGTATTAAAGAAGGGAATCCATACAATGGCGACAATTTACTAGACCCGGAAGCGGCCACACATATAAATGATATGGTAAAAGCCTATGAAGCAGAATACCCTGGGCATACTCTTGAAACTAGATCGTGCTATCGCGCACGCGGGACGACCTGCGGAAGGCTTTGTGCTGCTACTGGCGCGAGCGATCACCATACTGGACTTACTTGCGATTTGATAGACCCTGTTTATGGAACGGTTCTGGATACTGACTATTACGAACAACATATCGAGTGGCAATGGCTTTATACAAATTCTTATAAATACGGGTTTATTGATAGATTCCCAGAAGCTTGGGCAGGAGGTCCGATGAGCGAGCCTCTGAATGTAGACGAAAATGGTTCTACTGGCTTATTTGAGACTTGGCATTATAGATATGTTGGGATTGAATTCGCGACAGATATTGCGACCGGTAAATACAACAACGGTGAGTATGATTCACTTGAGCATTATTTGAAAGCACGCGGGCTAATCCAGAATTTAAAACCGGGCGGAGTGTAGTATAATAGGATAATATGCTAAAACTTTTACGATATTTAAAGCCATATTGGTGGCAAGCAGTTCTCCTGGTGTTCCTCACGGGCGCACAGGTTTATACTACTTTGCAATTGCCTTCACTTATGGCGGATATCATCAATCGTGGTATCGTGACTGGCGACACCACCCATATTTGGCAAATTGGTATGAATATGATTGTGCTCGCGGTATTTTCGGCTTGTTGTTCACTTCTAGCTGGATATCTGTCCGCAAGAGTTGGTGCGTATTTTGTAAGAGATTTGCGCGCTGATATATTTAAGAAAATTATGAGTTTGAATACTTCGGATTTGGAGCAATTTAGTACCGCGTCGCTTATTAACCGTACTACAAACGATACCAACCAAGTTCAGCAAACAGTTGTGCTGATGCTTTCGATGATGCTTCATGCGCCACTGTTTTGTATTATCTCGCTTATCATGGCACTAAATACTGCGCCGGATATGAGCTGGATTATTGCGCTAGGCATCGCTGTGACGCTTGGTTCTGTGGCGTTAATCATGTCGCTCGTGATTCCAAAATTCAAGATTTTCCAAACTATTGTAGACCGCGTAACATTAATTACGCGTGAGAATTTAACTGGGCTTAAAGTTGTGCGTGCGTTTGATAATGAAAAATTGGAGAAAAAGAAATTTCGCCAGGCGAATGATAAACTGACTAAGCTTCTTATCTTTATCGATAAGATTTTAGAAATTCAAAATCCACTTATTAATATTACACTTAACGGCCTCACGCTTCTTTGTACTTTTATCGGCATCACGCTTCTTTCTAAGGATTTTGCATATCTAGGTAATATGGCGGCGTTTGCACAATACGTAACATTTGTGATGATGTCGTTTCTCATGCTTTCAATTCTTTTCGTCATGCTTCCGCGCGCTAATGTGTCTGCGGCGAGGATTAATGAAGTCTTGAAGTCTGAGCCAAAAATTCATTGGAAAGAAAAAACTGTAGGCGTACCAGAAAAGGTGCCATCGGTAGAGTTTAAGAATGTAGATTTTTATTATACTAACGCAGACGAAAAGGTTTTGGATAACATCTCGTTTGTGGCAAAGGCGGGCGAGACTACTGCGTTTATCGGCTCCACTGGTTCTGGTAAGTCTACACTTATTAATCTCGTGCCACGTTTTTATGAAGCGACAAACGGGGAAATATTAATTAACGGGATAAATGCGAAAGAATATGAAAAAGACGATTTGATGAAGCGAATCGGCCTAGTGCCACAACATGGCGTGCTGTTTTCCGGCACAGTTAAATCTAATATTAAATTTGGTGCACCAAATGCAACCGATGCCGAAGTGAAAGATGCAGCGAAAATCGCACAGGCAGATGGATTTATTACAAAACTCAACAATGGATATAGCTATCATATCGCGCAAGGTGGTACCAATGTTTCTGGTGGACAAAAACAAAGAATTTCGATTGCGCGTGCGATTTGTAAAAAACCAGACATATTTATATTTGACGATGCATTCTCGGCGCTGGATATGAAAACCGACATGAAACTCCGCGAAGCATTAAAACCAGTAACGGGGGACGCGGTGGTTTTGATTGTGGCACAGCGCGTAAACACGATTAAGAATGCCGATCAAATCGTGGTACTTGATAACGGTAAGATTGTCGGCAAAGGCCGCCACTCGGAACTTCTTAAAAAGTGCGATATATATAAGAGTATTGTAAAGTCGCAACTTTCTGACGCCGAATTTAAGCGCGAATTAAAGGAGGCTCATGCATAACGATATATATGGTAAGGGCACAGCCAAACATGGCAAGCAGACTTTTGGTAAGTTTCTGAAGTCTATTGGCAGATATCGCTTCCCAATTATTGTAGCTATTCTTCTATCGATTGGATCAGCCGTGCTTGGAATTTTTATTCCAAAAATACTTGGTGACATGACTAATATTGCGGTCGAGACTTATCCGGAGATTGATTTTGGAGCGGTTTCCGGCAAGGTAATCGAAGTTGTATTACTATTCTTAATATCTGCGGCTTTAAACTATGGTCAGGCTTATATTCTTGCCGTTGTTACCGCAAAATATACTGCGAGACTACGTGAGCAAATCATTGATAAAATTATGCGCCTCCCGATTTCGTATTTTGACAAACATAAATACGGCGACGTTTTGTCGCGCATGACCAACGACATCGATATCCTCACCACTTCTTTGTCACAGGAAATTGCAGATGTAACACTTTCTACCACAATAGTCATTGGTGTACTCATAATTATGTTTACAATTTCGGTGCCACTTACTTTGATTTCACTCGCCGTAGTCGTTTCTTCAATTTTTGTCGTAGGGAAGATTGCCAAGTACGCACAGAAATTCTTTGCTGAAAGGCAGGCTGTACTCGGCGCATTGAACGCACGTGTAGAAGAAGATTATTCTGGACAAAATATTATTAAAATTAATTCTTATGAGAATACTGCGATTCGTGAATTTGGCGAGATCAACCAAAAACTCACGAAGATTTCTTTGAAGTCACAATTCTTGTCATCCATTTCTTTCCCGGTGACACATATATTTACTAACCTTGGATACGTGGCAGTATGTATTATGGGCGGTATGTTTGTGGTGGATGGCAAAATGTCTATCGGCAGCATTCAGGCGTTTGTGCAATATGTGTCTAGATTTAATCGTCCGATTACCGAGATTGCTTCAACTGTCTCTACAATTCAGGCATTGCTCGCTTCAGCAGAAAGGATTTTCGACTTCCTGGCCGAGCCAGAAGAAGAGCCAGACAAAGAGCCCGCGATGACGATTAAAAATGTAAAAGGCGAAGTGGAATTTCATGATGTGTGTTTTGGGTACAATAAAGAAGCTCGTATTATTAAGAATTTCTCTGTGAAAGTGGAGCCGGGCATGAAAGTTGCAATTGTCGGCCCGACTGGTGCTGGAAAAACTACAATTATTAATCTACTCATGAGGTTTTATGAACCAGATTCTGGATATATTACGATTGACGGCGTGCCGATTCACGACATGAAGCGCGATGATGTGCGCGCGCTATTTGGCATGGTACTTCAAGATACTTGGCTATTTAGTGGCACCGTGGAAGAAAATTTGCGTTATGGCAAAACCGACGCAACGCTTGATGAAATAATAAAAGCTACCAAGATGAGCAATGTAAACCATATCATTGAGGCTTTGCCAAAAGCATACAAGACTGAGATTTCTGAGGATTCTGATAATATCTCGGCTGGCGAAAAACAACTTGTAACAATTGCGCGCGCAATGGTAGCAAACCCACCAATGATGATTTTGGATGAGGCCACTTCTAACGTGGATACGCGTACCGAGCAGCTAATTCAGGATTCGTTTGAAAAACTTACTAATAAACGCACATCCTTTGTGATTGCGCATAGGCTTTCTACGATTCGTAATTCTGATTTAATATTAGTGATGCGTGACGGCGAGATTGTGGAACAAGGAAATCACGACACACTACTAAAAGCTGGCGGTTTTTACGCCGACCTATACAATTCACAGTTTGCTGAAAACTAAACTAATATATATTATTTTGCGATACAACGGACAGAAGCGGTGTAGCCCCTGAACCAATACCCACCCCAACCAGCGGAAGGATCTGAACTAATACTTGCGGCAGACACTTCCGAATTTGGCGCATTGCCTCGAAAAGCATACGTGGCAGACCAAAAGTACGCCCTTGAGCCGACATCCCTAATGTCGCCCCAGTAATTATGCTCACCAGAAAATGGTAGATGAAGTGCTCTTCTATAGTCATTAAAACTACCAGTCCCAACAACTGCATCATAATATGCCTTTAGTACGTTTTTGTATTCTTGACCGTCCGCTTCGTCCCCAGAAGTAGGCATACGCCATCCAAGTGGGCAAACATCATATATAACATCAATGTCAGTGCCTGGCCTATCTAGCTGCGTAGTATACCTTGCATAGCAATATGTACCAATAGAAGCGGCACAATAGTTATAATACACACCAACTTTCCATGTGCCGGCTTGGTCTAGTGCATCGCTTGATACAGTTTCGGTTTGAGTAGTATCTATTTCTGCATAGCTAAACTGGTCGGCCATAGCTCCTGGACTCATTTTGTAGACAGCCGTTGACGTCCAGCCAGATTCGCCAGTAGGATTGCCGCCGTGTAGATAATTATATATAGCATCAGCGGATGCATTTGTGTTGCTAGCATCCATTCTGCCAGCTATGGTTGAATCTGTAGGATCGAGAGCGAGATTATCTTGTAGCCAGCATCTGCCATCTTGTAGTTTGGCGATATTGTACTTACGGAAGTCGCGAGTATCAATTGCCTGATAACTATCCTCTAACACGGTGACACTATTACAAATCTCCGTGGTCATGCCTTGCAAATCCCAGCGGACGTCGCGGTTGTGGTAGACGCCATCTGTAATTTGTGTATAGTTATCATCATTTTCGTTCTTTTCCCACATACCTTTGCCGGCGGCGGTGTAAGCGATTTCGTAGGCCAGCGAAATAGTCACACCGGAGCCGAGGCCAGAACCGCCTGGGTGGAGAATATTATATATAGGCGAAGTAGTATCTTCCCACATGGCATATAAAGTAACATTGTTGCTATACGTTGTGCTAGTTGCCGTATATACGCCTTCGTTGGCATAGGTTCTCCCAGAACCGTCACTGGCAGTGTTCCAGCCAAGGAAGGCATAGCCTGTTCTTGTGTATTGGTTAGTTGGCAAAGTTCCAGTGGTGCCAGAAAGAACTGAGAATGAAATGTTATCCATTGCGGTAGAATTGTTCGCGCCGTTACCGTTGAAAGTAATATTGTCTTTGGCTACCACAGCGTTAGTGGTTGCAGTAAAGACTAGAGTAGTTTCATAAGAACCAGAAATAGTACCAGAGTCTACTTTGGCAGCTACGGTAAGGTTGTGGTTGGTGCCATTGGTAGGAGCGTCTGTA
>JAZNDC010000011.1:0-31601 GCA_045587885.1 Candidatus Nanosyncoccus sp.
GTTCGATCACTTGCCGTGTAACGACTATCGTCGTTACACAACGCTTCATTCGCTCATAAAAGAAAGCAAGCTTCCTTTTCTTCGCTCATTTGCGTTGTCAATTAAAATCTTTTCATCGTTAATTTCAAATTGTTAATCGGAGAGTCTTCAAGAATAGTTGAAGTGCCCGAAAGCAACCTCAAAAGATTCCTCGCTTTCCTTATCTTTTTTGTAGAGGTCGCAAAAGGCGACTTGCTTAAACTTCCCCCATTATATCAAACAAAAATTCCTAAGTCAACACCTTTTTTGGACTTTTTTTGACATTTTTTACCAAATAAAAATCCACCCCTGTACAACAGAGGTAGAAATATTACTATATATTATATATATTAGTCTTCCTTGCGCTTTTTTGCCTTAGAGATAAGATATATTATCGATGAAGCAATCAAGAATAGAATGATAAATAGTAGCCAAATTGGACAAATTATCACCATCTTCTTTACTTGAGTAGTTGCACCCTCAAATTCTACCGTATACACCACATTAAATATACCGATCCCTGGCGTTTCATTCCAAGAGAGCTCACGATATACTGTCCTATTTGGCATTACGGTCTTAGTATCTGGTTTTTCTTCGTTAGTATAAACTTCTTCACCAGAGAATAGTGGAAACACTTGCAAAGTATACTTAGCCTGACCATGCACGTTACCAGTATTCTTTATAGTAGAAGAACCAGTAATTTTACCACTAAACATAAAGCTTGGCACATTTGCATCAATAATCTCACCGCTCTTTACTGTACTACCAGTGATCTCGGCGTAAATAAGATGCGCCATTCTTCTTATTTCCTCAATATTGACACCTTTATTCTGAGTTTTTTCTCCCTTATTATTCATGGTCACAATCGCAGCAACATACTGCCCGCCAGCCGGGGCGTCTATAGGAACATCAATCGTCAATATCACTTCCTTCGTTTCATTCGGCACTAACTTCCCACTGGTTGGGATATTAAATGTTGTCCAATCCAAAATCCTACCACTTTCACCTTCAGATTCATAATAAATACCATCATTTTCATCAATAAAAAATGGTTCCAAGGAAAGTTCATATTCAATATCTTCCGTAGCAAAATACGTATTAGAAATATTAAAAGTAACTTTTCTAGATTCTCCCGGGTTTATAATCACACTCTGATTCATTGGGGAAAGAGTCATACCATAGCCTTCAGCCGCCGCTTGTTCAGTTCTCAAAGCAACGGTCATTATTGGAACAACCAATACTAATGCCCACAAACAAATCGCTCTTAATATTTTCTTCATTTACCTCCTTTTTCTTTGTATACTATAATACCACACTAATTATTAATTAGACAATCTATACCTTTACTATTATATAGCTTGGTAATATTATCTCTATTATATGCACCATTAATACCATCAAGCATAAAAAACCTCGCCCTAACATCATTAATCTCTCTTTTTTCTGCATATAATCCCAGTTGAGCAGTCTTTTCTAAGTTAGAATAAGTAGCACCAAAAGAATCAGACGCTAATGAATACTTACCAAAAGCATCATTCATGGCAATATGCATCTGAACTAATCCATTTTTCACCAAATCCTGCCCATTATAATTAACCTGATAAACCAAAGAAATGGTATCCAACCCACTAGCGTTAAAAGTGGCATTTATTTTTATATTTGTTCCTATAGCCTCTTTATCCACATAAAAAGGATATTCAACCCTGTCACTTTCGCAAACAAGATAAGAAGTAGAATCTATATTGCCGTTGGTGTTATTATGGGTAGTTTCGCCATGTAACAAAAAAATAAAAACAGACACCACGGAAACAACAATCAAAAGAATTGCCGCTATATAGTAAAAAGAACTACTTTTTTTCTGCTTTTCTTCAATCATTTTTCCTCCTTTCATAAAAGTTTAACATGGAAAAACAAAAAAAAGAAGAGTCTCTATATAGAGACTCTTCCCCAAACTGATCAAATTATGAATTAAGACCAATAGTATAAACTACTGTACCACCATAATTACCTGGCTTCTGAGTAGGAGAAGCGTAAACTTGGTAAGAAGGGTTAAATGTAGCAGCAGTACCACCAGTTGTACCAGTCAAGAAAGTAGTGTAATGTGCGCCCTGGCTATCTTCTTCATAAGCTTTATAGTTTTCATATGGGTTGCTTGAAGCACCTGTAGCATGAGACTTAATAGCCCAACCAGATGTGTCGCCAGTCGTAACAGCCCCTGGCTCGATAGATGCATTAGCAGCATCACCAGACCCAGTAAGACCGTCAGCAACTGCAGTTACTTTCCAAGCAGTGCCAGTTGCATTACAAGAAATAGTCATTGTTGCGCCAGTTTGGGTAGTACCGCCATTTAATTCAATTGCAGTACCAGCATCAACGCTGCCACTGAACGAACGGTCAGCATATACACCAGCAGCAGTTGCGCTACTTTCCATTGTACAGCCACCATTAACAGTTACAGTGAGCGTATCGATGAACGAACCGCTGGTAGCAGCAAATACGCCAACTGCAGGCATAGCGGCTACTGCGAGTGTAGCACCTGCTGCTGCGATTAATGATTTTTTCATATTATTTCTCCTTCCACTCTTTTGTGGAAATATTATAATTAATATTTTTTTGTTTTAGGTGTTATATGACCTTTTACATCTCTAATTATGCATAAACATTATCAAAAAGTCAATAGTTTTTATGGTTTGTTTAAGAAAAGTTTTCCACAAGAAAAACAGGGGAAATTATTGCTTTAAATACTTCCCCATCCAAGCTTTAAAATCTTCATAATTATTGTATGCTGGAGCATCCTCATCACTGTCGGCTTTTAGCCATGCCAAGACCTTGCCCTTCGAGATAATTACCATCGATGGATAATACTTTACCTTCTTGCCAAGGCTACTTCCCTTAACATCCGAAAACATCACCCGGAAAATCGTAAACCTCTCCCCGTTTGAATATCTATCGGCATACTCCCTTAGCCTGTCCGCCGCATCACACCCGCCCTGATCAACAAACACCACGAAAGATTTTTTCTCACTTATCATCTTTTCATATTCATCAATATCAATGTCTTTTAGCTCCAACACACACTTAGCATCACAATAATATTCCTGGTCTATCATAGCCATTTCTGGCCCAGAAAACCACCCGCTCACTGCGCCCACAAATAATACCCCTCCTAGTACCACCACCAAGAGTGCCACGATAAGTAGCCAAAATTTCTTATTATCTGATGCTTTTTTTGCTACCACCCGTTACTGCTCCTTTGTTAGACTAGAAAAATCAATATCATGGTATGGAACTTTATAAAATTCGTACACATTTTTGCCATTGTCATCAGTATGCAAAGTTTTTACTAGATTTTCACCATCATAATACCAAAACCCACCTACATTCCATATTTTTTCTTCATCCCAGCCAAGCGCCACCAGCATGTTCTTCATCATTCCGGCATAACCACCGCCACCACACATCAAGAAAATATTTTTTTCCGGCGGAAACAAAGCCTTTATGATGTCATAAGATTCACGATAGTTCGCAATATATTCCCCATTTTTATTTGTAAACAAAGTTGGTCCAGCGTATGTCTCACCAACGGCATCAGGAAGTCCAGCCACATTTACAATATATGGCAAAGATACCACCTCAAACCCATTTACAAACCCAGACAAATTAGAATCCCCACCAATCGCTTCATAATTACCTGGATCCTTTAACATACGCATATCACGATAAACTGAATCACTACGGCCAAGATACTGATCGATTGTAGATTCATTTATATTCTTATCAATACCTAGCTGGCCACGCTCACCCTCAGACAATTCTGGCTTCGGTAAATCTGCTGGCAACGTATTTGGGAAAGCAAATCTGCCAAGACAAAACACCGCCACCGCAATTAACACAGTACCAATGGCACCCCAAGTAATAAATTTTTTCATGCTTCCTCCACTTTTCATACTTATATTATACACCAAGCGCCGGCTCATTCGGACAATTTTCTAAAACGCGAGAAATTGCTTCTTTTTCCGCTTCAGTCACCCAAAGACCATATTTATATTTCACCGATACTTGCCGTGCCACATATTGGCAACGAAACTTTTTATTAGATGGAAGCCACGTAGCCGCATCTCCATCAGATTTTTTCTCATTCGCAGCCGAATCCACCGCAAGTAAATTCAAAGCGTCCGTAGCTATTGCATACCTAGTATCCTTATCTTTATATTGTGCACCCTTTTGCCATGCATCAGATAGTGCCACCACATGGTCTATCTGCACGCCTTTTGAAATCTCCTCACGAGCAGAAAATACCTTGTGCTCACCAGTATATGGTTCGTCATATTCGCCAGCCACTACATTACATCCATCTAGTACTGCTGTCTCACCAAATTCTCTTTTGATAATTCTCTGCCGCAAATTACATCCTTCCACTGTCGGCCACCCATTATAAAACTCCTCACGCGAATATCCAGTCTTTGGCGCACGACCTTTTACTTCCAATTCCCCCAAAACATCCACCGCTAGACGCACATTTACATCACCTGGCACCGTTATAGCCTCTGCCTCGTACATCTCATCAGACGCAACCGCCTGCTCCGCTCCCAAATTTTCTACACGTTTAAAAATTGCCTCGTAACTTGCAGGATTCAAAAGCACCACCGCCACTACACCGGCAAAACCACTTAATACTACTAGTAACCTCCGCAACCTAAATGACATATCTTTATGATAGCACAAAAATAGCCCCGGCCAAAAACCGGCCGAGGCTACGAGAATGGGAAATTAGAATAAATGATAAATGAGTATGATAGGCGCAATCGTATTTGCCACCGTACTCATGGTTTTGATGAAAATATCAAGCGCTACGCCAACGACATCTTTACGAGTATCGCCGATAGTATCGCCTACTACTGCAGCTTTGTGAGCAGATGTACCTTTGCCCCAGCCTTCCAGCAAGCCTTCCTCAATGAACTTCTTAGCGTTATCAAAAGCACCGCCAGAGTTACCCATGAATATTGCTCTAGGAATTGCTACGATGGTCGCACCTATCAAGATACCACCGACAAATTCCGGACCAAACAACAGCCCAGCTACCACAGGAATTATTAATGCGATAATTGATGGCATTACCATCTTTGCTAAAGCATTTTTAGCTGCCATAGAGATACATTTTTCGTAATTCGGCCTTACCTTTCCTTCGATTACTCCAGGAACAGAAAGCTGCCTGTCTCCTTCGGCTGCCAATTCATGCGCAGACCAAATCGTATTCTTGGTAAGAAGTGCTGCAAAGTATTCTACTAACGCGCCGCCTATCAATGCGCCAGCCACCACTATAAAACTGGCAATGTTCAAATCTGGCATCGCTGAATCCTTTGAATAACTGCCCACAAAAGCAAAAATCAGAGACACCGTAGCAAACGCCGCCGAGCCAATTGCGAATCCTTTGCCAATAGCGGCGGTAGTATTACCAACTGCATCAAGCTTATCAGTAATAGTCCTAACCTCATGAGGCAAATGACAAGATTCAGCAATTCCGCCTGCATTATCTGCAATCGGACCAAATGCATCAATAGATACGGTAGTAGCCACAAAGCTCAGCATACCAAGTGAAGCAACAGCAATACCATAGATACCGCTAATCTTACCACTGATCAGAAGCGAAAGTCCAATAATAAACACCGGGATAAGCACAGATTGTGAACCAATCGCATCGCCAAGTGTTACCAGGAACGCATCGCCATCAACAGCGGATTTTGCCAAACCTTTTACCGGCTTAAAATCCGTACTAGTGTAATACTCCGTGATTTTACCAATCATAACACCACTGATAATACCCAAGATAGACGATACCCAAGGTGAAGCCCAGCCAATAATGAAACTATCATAAGTCTGGACGTTGCCAAACAGCCACCAAGAACCTACGCCGCCAATCGCTATCGTAAGAATTGCCGAAATATATGTTGCAATATTCAGCTCCCTAGAAGGATTTTCGCTAGCCTTGTGAAGAAGCACGAAAGCCAAGCCGATAAGGCAAGCCAAAAGACCGCCTCCTGCAAGCAAAATAGGATACGTAATGGTAGCTTTAAACATCTCCTGGTTATCAGTCGCTATCATAGTTGCAATCATCAGAGTAGAAACCACCGTCGCCGTAAATGATTCCAAAAGGTCTGAGCAGTTGCCCGCGATATCATTTACGTTGTCGCCTATAAAGTCTGCCACGGTATTCGGCATACGAGAGTCGTCCTCAGGCATGTCATGACGCACCTTTGCTACAATATCAGCCGAGATATCAGCCGCCTTGGTATAGTTACCGCCAGCAACACGATTAAACATTGCCACCAGTGAACAGCCAAGAGCGTAAGTGCTCATTCGCATAATGGTAGGGTTTACTTCAAAGATTGGAATAATACCCGTACTCTTTGCGCCAATCTGAATTCCGCCAGTTATAATCGGAATTAAAATCAGTCCGAGCAACGATATAGCCTGCACAGGAATACCTGTAGCCGCACCGCCCATCAAAGCAACTTGCACCGTCTTGCCAATATGACCAGTCAATCTCGCTGCGTTAGCCGTCCTTACATTACCGTAAGTCGCCGTCGCCATACCAAATAGACACACTGTACTACTTGCTATTGCACCTACAATAAAGGTGATACCTACTGTCTTCTCTACGAAAAGCGTTAGGACCACCGCCACAATCAATACTACGATTGATATGGCAAAATATTCAGTTTTCAAAAAAGTCCATGATCCATCACGAATAATCTTTGCAATGTCGATCATTTCCTCAGTACCTTCTTCTTTGTTTTTTAATACAAAGAAGCAAACTAAAACGAAGATTATTGCCACGGCAATAATGCCAAGACCCGCATAATTAACTATCATTTTATTTCCTCCCAATTGTAAAAGAGCTTGTTTGTTTATGCTACTTTTTGCCACAACAAAACAATGGCTATTCTATTTTCCCACTTACGCGAATTATAACATAGCCTCTGTAAAAATGAAAAGTTAAGCGCTTTACGCTACGGCTTCTTTCCAGTCTTCTTTATTTGGGTCCTGTGCCTGCACGAGCCCTTCCGCAAGTTGCTCTTCTACTTGCTCTTCTTTTGGCTCTTCTGCAGGATTCTCTTCTATAGGCTTCTCCTCTTCAGGATTCTCCTCTGCAGGGTTCTCTTCTATAAGCTTCTCCTCAACAGGCTCCTCTTCTACAGAGTTCTCCTCCACAGGTTTTTCCTCCGCAGGCTTTTCTTCTTTCTGTTGGCCAAGCACTCTGAAGACTTCTACCATTCCCGCTTCCGGCTTTCCTTCAGCCGCATATTCATACAAACCTTTGTCTTTTTTATATGCCTCGTTCCTAAGTTTTTCACAAGCCATCGAAGTCTCGGCCCACTCAATCATTTCCTGCAAATTTCTTAATGCATATTTAGCATTTTCAATCGTTCTTTCATTATCATTTCTCGTCGCATTCACGTCATTGTTAAAAAAATCACTAACTTCTGTCGCCGACTGCGCATTTGCATTCCGCACGTCATTTATTTTATCTTCCGTGTTGAGCCCAGTCATCACAAGTAAATCACCAACAGGGTTTTCTGAATTATCCAAATCCAGATTTTTTACCGCCCCCATCGTAGTTTCCACACCAGCAACAAGTGAAATACCGTTTATATAAGGCAGCGATGCCGACGCATTAGCAATTACTTCATTTCTTTCAACCGTACTTTCACTATTCGTCTCGGCGTCCCCAGCCGTAGATTCGGCAGAAAAACCACTAAACGCAGGGGCATCTTCCATTGATGCTTCCCAAGCCTCAGCCTTTGCTACATTTTCAGGATTTACTTCACTATTATTGATTTCGCCTTTTTCAAAAGCGATTATTGCATCGTCATCCATACCCTCATTATATACTATTTAGCAAAAATAATTTTTTAAACTTTGTTTAAGTTTGCATCGTTATAATCATAATTGTTAAGAAAGGCAAATAATGTATAGAAATATGTTAAAAAGGAGCTGGCTATCAATTAAGCGCAAGCTCGGGCGTACAGTAATACTAACCCTAATCTTCTTTATGATGGCAAATCTCGTACTTGCGGCATTTATTATCAAGTCTGCCGTTTCCGCACAAATGAATTACGCAAAATCTACCCTTGGCGGTACCGTTACTGTCCAAGCCGACATGGACGTCATCCGTGAAAACCAAAAAGAAGAAATGGAAAAAGGTGGCGATCCAAGCGAAATGTTCAAAGAAATGAATCGCCCAAGCCTAGACGTAAATACTGCCAACGAAATCGCTTCTAGCTATACCGACTATATCAAAGACTATTCCTACGAAGTCTCCGCTTCGGCAAATTCTTATAACCTAGAAACTGTTGAAACCAAAGGCCCAAGTGGCAAAATAGGCGGTGGCATGGGCGGGTTCAACCCATTCGGCAATCAATCCTCCACTGATGATGATACTCTAGATTCAGACATCACCATCTCCGGTGTCAATGCCTATGCCTATATCTCTGGCGTAAAAAACGAAACTATCACCATCAGAGACGGCACCTATTTTGACGAATCCTCCACCGACTCCGCTATGGTTTCTTATGAATTCGCCGAGCTTAATTCCCTCGCCGTCGGCGACCAGTTCAAAATCAAAAACATCTATTCTACCTCAACTGTATACCTCACGGTCATCGGCATCTACGACTCCTCCGAGGAACGCGCCAACGCCAACACTATCTATATGAATACCGAAACTGCTGCCAAATTCCTCGACACCGAAGATTATAATGATGGCAACTACGACGTAGATAACGTTACATATTACATGACAAACTCAGACAACGCCGACGAATTCGTCGAAAAAATCAATTCCGAATTCACTGAACTCGCCGAAAACAATCTCAAAGTTGCAGTTGATACTTCCGAATATGACAGCATCGCCAGCTCCATTGAATCTGTCGGCAACTTCGCTAATATCATCCTCATCGTCGTCATCGTAGCCGCTATTATCATTGTTACTCTCATTGTTACCATCAACGTCAAAGATCGTCGCTACGAAATCGGTGTACTGATGTCACTCGGTGCAGACAAGAAAAACGTCATCGGCCAAATCGCCTGCGAGCTCCTCATTGTCGGTACCCTCGGTTTTGCACTCGCTAGCGTCACCGGCACTGTCTTTGCGGGTACCCTCGGTGACATCATCCTAAAAGACCAAACGACATCATCAAACGAACAGTCTGAGAAAAACTTTGGTCGCCCAGGCGCCATGATGGGTGGAATGCCAGGCGACGGCAACAGTTCACGTAGCTCCCGCGGCAGCGCTCCAGAAATGCCAGATATGTCCAACATGAAAGATATTATGCAAGCCGGCCGAAACGACAAAAAAGTCGAACTAAACATCAATGCCGAACCTCTAGATTATCTCCTCCTCTTCGTTACCGGATATCTTGTTATCATCTCTGCACTTATCGTACCATCCGCTAATATCCTTCGCTATCAACCAAAAGAAATCCTAACTGGAAAGGAATAAAATGAAAAACGTTCTCACTATCGAAAACCTCTCATACAGCTACAATAATGGTGACCGCACTCAAAAAGTCCTAAACGACATCAGCGCCACCTTTGAAGCCGGCAAAATGTACGCCATCGTCGGTGAATCCGGCTCCGGCAAGACCACATTCCTTAGCCTTATCTCCGCTCTAGACAAACTCCAAGAGGGTGACATTAAGTTTAATTCTAAAAGTCTTCGCGAAATCACCGGACAAGAATTCCGCCTGAGATATGTAAACATCGTTTTTCAAAGCTACAATCTCATCAAATACATGACCGCAGCCGAAAACGTAGAAGTAGCTTCAGATTTCGACAATCGAAAAGCCGATCCATACAAATACCTCAAAAAAGTCGGCATTACAGAAGATGAAGGTCGCCGTCTCGTCGGTAAGCTCTCCGGCGGCCAACAGCAACGTGTCGCTATCGCTCGCGCACTTGCCTCAAACTCCCCTATCATCATGGCCGATGAGCCTACCGGCAACCTAGATGAAGACACCGAAGACAAAATCATTGAGATTTTCCGCGACCTCGCTCACAAAGAAAACAAAATCGTAATTATTGTTACCCACTCCCGCCAAGTTGCGAGTTTAGCCGACAAAGTCCTCACCCTTCGCCGTGGCAAACTTAGCTAAACATGTTATAATCATAAGCATGGATAAGAGTAAAAAACCTAAAGAAAACTTTATCAGAAAACTATTTGGTGGCATTAATATCACCTGGCCGCGCCTTATTATCGCATCAGTCGTGATAGGTGTGCTGGTCGGCCTCATCATGATTAATCCTGCCTGGAAAGATACTTCCATTTCGCAAATCGGCGTTGGGTTCTCGTGGTGGGTTCTATTTGGTACCATCATTATTGCAAATAGTAAATCCAATGTAGACTCCGCATTAAAATGTTTTGTGTTTTTCCTTATTTCTCAGCCACTTATCTATCTAGTACAAGTCCCATTCGCCGAAATGGGTTGGGGGCTCTTTGGCTATTACAAATACTGGGCGATGTGGACCGTACTCACACTTCCAATGGGATTTGTTGGCTACTACATCAAGAAGAACAACATTTGGAGTGCATTGATTTTGTCCGGTCCAGTCTTCTTGTTACTTATTGAAGCTATCGGTTACACCACTCCTGGCCTAGACGGCACAATTAGCCAATACTTTGCCATGGGCATTTTATCCTACATTTTTATAGTATTAATCGTCTATGGCGTGCTAAAAGATTTCCGTTTGTGGCTCATACCAATCGCAATTGGCGCCCTTGCCACTCTTATTTACTTTGCTCCATGGGACAACAACTCAAGCCAATCATTCTTTGGTAGTTATGAACTCACCGAAGATTTACCAGAAGTAGATAACACTTGGTCTGTTTCTATCACCAATCCGCACAAATACACCATAGGAATTTCCGAGACAGAAGGAATCTATTTCTTTGACGTAGAATACAAGTATATGGGTAGCGCCGGCAACGACCTCGTCGACTTCACCAGCCCAGACGGCAAGACGGCTTACACCTGTTCGTTTACCACCTACCTAAACGGTTCCGCTTCCTTCCACGATTGCGAAAAGCAATAAAAAAACACCCCGGCTCTCCCCACACTGGTTGTGTGGAAGCCGGGGCTTTTTAGTGCCTAGTTTTTACGACGCCTTATTTTCCCAAATCTTCCTCACACCACCAAGCGAAAGGGTTGAAAGCGTAAAACCAATCACTGGCACAAGCGAAGACAAGAATACATTTGAAACCTGCTGAATCGTAAACGAATAAATCACCACCACAATATAAGTCAGCACACAAATACAAAGCCTTCGCGTCCACGAAGTCTCCCATTTCTTATCTAATTCCACCCGCGCATTTCGCGCTTTAATATTCTTAATTTCAGTAATAATGTTTTTGCTATCCATATTTGTATTATACCCCAAAAAATATTATAATTATTACAATAAGAAGTATAGGAGCCAACATGACAAAAGAAGAAAAGAAAAACATCTTTACACCAGAGAGAACATTCAAATATTTTATTATAAATTTTGTAGCCGTTGCTATTGCAGGTATTATTATTTGGCCACTACTCGACTTACTCTTTGAAGCCATGCGTGGCAATAGTTTCACTTGGACAGTTTACGGGCACATCATTTCCCCAATTGTCTTTGCGTTTTTTATCACTGTTGTCGAATTTGTGTGTTGGAATTTCTTCCACAAAGAAAACAAATAGTTCTAACTATTACGACGTCGCATGACGTTTTTGGTCAAGTTCTTGTATTCTCTTTTTTACCGCCTCAATTACAGCCGGCAAATCTTTTTGATCTTTAATCTTAAATACTTCTTTTGGCCTACGAAAATCCGAACGTCTATGCCCGCCAGGTTGGTCAAAGTCATCCATAATAAATAGCATCAGGAAAATCCGTCCAAGCTTCAGGCTTTATCTGTTCCTCACCGTTCTTCACGACTTCCAATTTACCATCCACCATTTTTACTTCTACATCATGGCTCACTTCTGAGTCTTTGAGGGTTTGTCCTCGGTGACCAGCGCGCGTTGTACCTTCTACATCCATTCCTATTTTTTCCGACCAAAACTCATTATCTGCCCCCACCACTTTCCCTATTTCTGCAGCCATTTCACCATGATCGCCTTTTTCTTCTGACGCAAAGTTTTCTTTCACGATTTTCTCATCATCATAAAGCAATATCCCACGTGGCATATGCCCAGTCTTTTTTATTATCTCTAACCACCCATCCAAATCCTTATGACTCGTCACAAAATACATATCTTCTACTTTTACACTGACTCTTTCAGATTTGCTTAATTCTGCTTCGTAAATACCCTTATACCGCAGGCCTTCTTCTCTTCCTTGGTTTAATATCTGGAATATTAATTCTGAATCTTCTCTACATGCATTAATTATTCCAACAACATCTTTTCCTGCTAGAACCGTATCCTTTAATAATCCTTGGTCAATCATCGCCTGCATATATACAGCCGCCGGTGGTATATAGTTTTCATCAAACTGTTGCTGATGCAAATCCGTATCCAATTCAACATGTCCATCCTCCAAAATCTTAAAATGCTTCCTTAATTCATCAACAGGTAGGCCACCCCGCTCAGCAAAATTCTTCAAATGAGAACCATAAAATCCTTCTGCATCATCACCACCATATTCCACGTTCATTCTCAAACGCATTAATCCACTATCAACCGTCGCCTGTTCTCCAAGAGATATTTCCTTATACCCCCACACTTCAAATTGTTTCTTTGCCTTAAAAAACTCCTCCGTACTTATGTCACTAGATACCTGCAAAAGCTCATATGGCGCTGTTCTGGATGGTATCACCAACTTATCATCGCCAAGTACCAATTCTGGCGCCGCCACAAAACCAGCAATCCTCCCACGCGTGCCCGGCATTGCATCTATCCCATTAGCACTCCACGAAATCCCCTCTTGGCCAGAATTTCCTCTAATTACAATTTTCTTTTGCTCTTCTCTTATCTCCTCTTCGCTTTTGCCCTCAGTCAACATTTTTTCTCTAGTTGCAGCCAACTTTCTTTCATAAATCTCGCCAGCATTTAGCAGCTCCCCACTTTCAAAAATCTCTTTTATACCTCGCACTTCCGAGCTATGAAAAAGATACACTCCGCTTTCAAAATCTGATGCCAAAACCCCTTCCTCAGCCGTCGTCATATCAATCGCCTGTTCTTTTAGTTTTTCAGCGGAGCGCTCCACTACGTCAGGAACAAATTCCACTTCATTCTTCAACGAATCCCACTGAGTTTCCACAGAAGAGCCATTTTCATCATTCATCTGTCTTAGCAAATCCCACTTATCCCCTGAAGAGCCAATTTCTTTTTTTACCGCTTCCGGACTAAAGTTTGTATTCATATATAGTATTATACACTAATATAGACTTCCCTTTTCTATGCTACAATTATTCTATGATTGAGAAAGAGTTACAAATTGTTTCCAGTCTAACAGGTATCAATAAAGAAAATATCAAATTTAGCGACAATGGTTTTCTCAGCCGCGGATACATTATAGATGATGGCCGTATAGTTTTTAAATTCAAAAAATGGCCAGAAATCACTTACAAAAATGAAATTGAAATACTAAACTTCGTCAATTCTCTAAACCTCAATGTTAATCTACAGAAAGTCGGCTGGGTATCAAAAGATGACAGTTATCTTGGTATCTATGGTATCATCGGTGATTGCCTAAAAGGACTCACTCTGTCCGACGGACAATGCAAAGATTATGGCGCACAAATTGGCAATTTTCTAAAAAAACTGCATGAAACCGACTTCAAAGAAGCCGAAGCCTTTCCAATCAAACGAGAAATTACCGCCTGGCAAGAAAGATATGAACGCTCAAAAGACATTCTTTCAGAATACTTTAACCCAAAAGAAATCAAAAAAATGGATGATTTTATTTATACAATTCTTCCAAAAGAATTATTGGCCCTTGGCGAGAAACTGGTTTTTTCACACGGAGACTTAGGACTTGGCAATATTTTTGTAGATAAAAATGGTAAAATCGGGATTATCGATTTTAGCGAATCTGTTTATCTAGACGAATCCGCCGATTTCATGGATATGGAAGACGATAAACTTTTAAAGGAAGCGTTGGACACTTACGGCGCAGACAATGTTCTTCGACAAAAAGTTGCACTAAGAAGAGTCGTCCATCCAATGTTTATTATTGGTACCTACCGCGATAGATCAAAAGATCAAATCATGTACTTTGTTTCTAAACTTCGCGAGTGGCTCGACAACTAGTGCAATAATACCTAGTTCTGTTCTTCAATATAAGCAGAGCCATCATCACCATAAATCTCTCTCAAACGCTTCTTTAGTTCTGGTACCGACAAGAACTTTAATTCTTTTGGCAGTTTCTCCCCTATTTCTGCAAGCATTGTTTCTAAATGATGTTTTCTTTCCAAAAATCTTGCCTTAATTTCTTCTTCAGTTGCATTTGTAAAGTCTTCTGCGTCGTGCAGAAAATCACTGCTCATACGCACCAACTCGACTTCATATTGCTCCTTTGATACTTTTTCGGAAACCCATTCATTCCCTTGATATCCATTATTATAATGACCCTGCAAATATCCAGTAATCCATGGTTTATGAATATCTGTGTTTTCGGTATCAATAGCATACACTACACCCATCGATGGCTCTTCTACCCTTACGACGCTCCTAGTACCAGTTAGAAAACTACCAACAATTTTTCCCCGTCTATGTTCTGGATTACCATAAACATCTAAAGCCATCTGTTCATTGTCTGTCATGTAAAGGCCATATTCATTACCGTCATCCACGGTTTTTCGCCCTTGCTCATCTATTTTTGGTGGCATCGGCGGTACTAAATCCCCATCAAAATCAATCTGTTCAAATGCTTCAAAAGGCACAATAACTCCGCGGTAAACTTTTTCTGGAATTGACCCTTCCTCCTTCTTCTCACCAGCAAACTGAACATCCCTAAAATCCCATTTGCTTGCATCAGAGTTTTCTGTAGGCTTCTTTTCTGATTCGTTTTCCATTTATTCTCCTTTTTATCCTTCAAATATAATTACTTTTCCATTCTGTACCTGTGGATGGTCCAATAAACTACCACTTTCTGGCACGCCTTCAAAGTATTCGCGAATGATCAAAGTTACTCCGCCATGACAAACTAGACAAATCGTTTGCCCGATTCTTTCTTTCTTTAACTTGTCCAAAAACGGAAATATCCGTTTTTTCATATCGTCCATGGATTCCCCGCCCTTAAGAACCGTCGGCTCAAGATTATAATTCCATAGCCCATAAAAAGGGAGCTCATAGTCACTACATACTGTTCCCTCAAATTCGCCAAAATTTCTTTCTATTATTTCTGGCGCCTCAATATATTCCACATCGCGGTTTTTCAAAATCTCTTCCGCAGTTTGCTTTGCACGTGTCAAAGGCGAACAATAAACCACATCAAATTCTACATCTTTTAATTCCTCAGCAATTTGTTTCACCTGCGCTTTGCCGGTCTCGTTTAGTGGAATATCAATTCTACCCTGCAGGGTACTATTTTTGTTATAATCCGTCTCACCATGCCGCACGATGTAAAATTTTGTCATGCTTATATTATATATTAAAATATGATATAATAACAGATATGAATTTAAAGATCGGAATCGTCGGATTGCCAAACGTCGGGAAGTCGACGTTATTTAACGCACTTACCAATGCTGGCACTCTTGCCGCCAACTATCCTTTTGCTACCATTGAACCAAACGTCGGTATTGTTCCTGTTCCAGATGAGCGCCTAGATGTCCTCGCCAAAATGTACGAAACAGACAAAGTCGTCCCTGCCACTGTAGAATTCGTAGACATCGCTGGGCTAGTTGCTGGTGCAAGCAAGGGCGAAGGTCTCGGCAACAAATTCCTTGCCCATATCCGCGAATGCCAAGCTATCTGCCATGTGGTCCGCGCCTTCGTAAACAACGACATCGTCCGTGCCGACAACAAAATCGAAGAAGATATCGTGACCCAAGCCAAAGACGACATCGATATTATCAATCTAGAGCTCCAGCTCGCAGATGAAGAAACCCGCGCCAAGGTCGAAGCCAAGCGTAAAAAAGATCCGGTCGACGAAAACATTCCATATCTCACAGACAAGCCAGTTATTTATATGTTTAACGTGGACGAATCCGGCCTCACTGACACAAATTTACAAAACAAACTGAAAGCCCTCGTCGCCCCAGCCGAAGCTATCTTTGTAAACGCCAAACTCGAAGAAGAAATGTCCGGTATGAACCGCGGCGAACGAAAAGAATTCTTGGAAAGCTACGGCGTAAAAGATGATGCATTGGGCGAGCTTATCAAAGCCGCTTATACCACACTCGGACTTCAATCCTTCCTCACCGCCGGCAAAAAGGAATGCCGCGCCTGGACAATCAAAAAAGGCGCCACCGCACCAGAAGCCGCTGGTACTATTCATACCGATTTTGAACGCGGATTCATCGCTGCATCTATTTGTAACTACAACGACCTCAAAGAACTCGGTTCCGAACAAGCCGTAAAAGCCGCCGGCAAACTCCGCACCGAAGGCAAAACCTACATCATGCAAGATGGCGACGTTGTAGAATTCAAATTCAACGTATAATAATCCAATCTGATACTTGATAATCTCCGTCTACTGCAGCTGCCGCAAGTAGTGGATCAAAATTACGATATTTTGGCCGTGCTTTCAAAAACACTTCTACTCCAAATTCCATTTTTTCTATTTTCTTTTTGTCTACCGCGCCAATCCCGCCACCATAATTACTAGTTTTTCTAGTTTTTACTTCCGTAAAATACAACTTACCATCGCAAATAGACACAATATCAATTTCACATATCTTGGTTTTAAAATTTCTCACTACAATTTCATGCCCCTTCGCCTGCAAGTATTCGCACGTCGCATCCTCACCGCGTCCACCAACATATGTTGTGTTTTTTACAACATTATCAGATGACCTCGTAAAACCCACCATGCTCTTAATCGGCTCAAAACTCTTGCGATGTTCTGGCGTAACTCCTAGGTCATTAATAGCAGCAATATGTTTAGCTGTCCCATACCCCACATGAGACTCAAACCCATAGCCAGGATATTTCAACCCCAAATCATACATATATTTATCCCTCGCCACTTTCGCCACAATCGACGCCGCTGACACTTCCTTTATAAGGTCATCTGCTTTTACCGCCGTAGACACATATTTTTCTAGCGGTGTTCCGGTAAGAAAATTCACTTTTCCATCAATCACTATCTGTGAAAATGGCGCGTGAAGTTCCTGAACAGCCTTCACAGCCCGACGCGTTGCCAACCGAAGCGCTTCCGAAATCCCCACCTCATCTAATTCTTCTGCAAATACCCAACCCAATCCATATGGCACTTCCGCACGAATCAGCTCAGCTAGAGCCTCGCGCTTTTTCGCACTCAACTTCTTAGAATCTCGCAAATCATCAGCCCACTCCGGCTTTTCATCTGGCAAAACCACCGCACCAACAACAAGCGGACCCGCAAGGGGTCCGCGTCCAACTTCATCAATTCCGAGTATCGCCATTAGGCTTCTTTTGCTTCTTCTGCAGGAGCTTCTTCAGCTGGGGTTTCTACAACTTCAACTTCCTTAACTTCCTCTACTGGAGCAGCTTCTTCTTCAACTTTTACGTCATTTACAGCTGCACGGTCGAAATCCTTTGCAGAAAGACGAGCGGATTTACCAGAACGAGCACGAAGATAACCGAGATTGTTGCGGCGCACCTTAGAACGCTTGGTAATCTCAATCTTCTCTACGAGTGGAGAGTGGATGAGATAGCTCTTCTCTACACCAACACCAGAAGTAACTTTGCGTACTACGATGCGAGCAGTGTGAGATTCTTTGCGATCTACACGGATAACTACACCCTCGAACACCTGTAGACGGAATTTCTCACCTTCCTTAATTTTTTGAGTGACTTTTACGGTATCACCAGAACGCACATCCACAACGGCTTTCTTCTTTTGTGCGTCACCAATTTGCTTTAGAATAGAAAAACTCATATTTTACCTTTATATTAGACAATTACCCGTTATTTTACCACACTTATCTATAAATTTCAACCCTTTTATTTAGATAAAAATAATATATCATGGTTATATATACTAATTATAAAAGGATTTTTTATGAGCGAGGAAAAAAACCCTGCAGAACCGGTGGAAGCTGCAACTCCAGCCGAAGCCACAACAACACCAGCTGCTGCTCCTGTCGCAGCTGCACCAACAGAAGCGCCAACGGCTACTACTCCAACGCAGAAAAAGCCAATGGATCCGAAGAAAAAGAAAAACATCATCATCTGGTCTTGCGTAGGTGGTGGCGTTCTTATTGCCGCTATCGTTGCAATTGTACTAGTGATTATTCTCACAAAAGTAGACTACAAAGAATCATATGAAGTAGCCAAGAAACTCAGCGATTCAATGAGTTCTTTCTACTACGATTACGGTGACTGCGATGATGTAGTGGAAGACGTCGATAACGACTACCGCTCTATAGCACTCTACAGCAGCTATATTGAAGATTGTAAATCTGCTATCTCAACAGAAACAATCGATCTCGTTAAACAACTTGGTAACACCTCTGGCGTAGCAAGAGATGCTGATATCAAAGCACTCTACGACAAATTCTACGCAGAGTTCTCAAAAGCAGTTGCTGGCGTAGATGGTGATACTGCAGGTAAACTTGATATTTATGACAGCTGGCACAAATTTATCTACAATGCGGACGGATATAGTTTTTCGTCAGCTACTCAAAGTGATATCAACGAAATTGCAGATTATGCAATCAATTCTGGCCATGACACATTAAAAGCCTTTGGCGAACAATGGAAAGAAAAAGCAACCGAAGTACTTAAAGCGTATGAAGCTTATGATGGTGCAACCACAAATTATTCATCTCTCTACAGTGATTACAACACAAAAAAGAGCGCGCTTAACAACTGGTATGATAAAAACGTACCAAAAGCAGCTGATTTAATCTCTCTAAAGTTCGAGGGTGATAAATATAACATCGACGATGCCTGGGAAGATCTCACTAGCGCCATCGCTAAGAAATATGGCGAAAAAGAAGTCGAAGAGTATATTAACAGCACCGACTACGAAGATATACTCAAACTCCTAAAGTAGCATGAAAATACTTGGTATTGACCCCGGAATTGGTATAACAGGCTTCGGCCTAATCGAAACGAGCTCTCGCGCATCCGCGAGAGCTCTCGATTTTGGCGTAGTCACCACCGAAATGAACGCGCCATTACCTGGTCGTCTGAAAGAGCTTTACGACTCTTTACAAGAAGTCTTCGACACCTGCAAACCAGACGTGATATCTGTAGAAAAGCTCTTCTTTTCTAAAAATATCACTACTGGTATTGCTGTAGCAGAAGCGCGTGGACTCGTGCTACTCACTGCTGCACAGCGCAACATCCCGGTCTACGAATACACCCCAAACGAAATCAAAAAAACCATCACTGGCTATGGCTCCGCTGGTAAGCCTCAGATGCAAGAAATGGTCAAGCTACACCTTGGGCTCGACAAAAAACCGCGCCCAGACGATGCTGCCGACGCATTAGCTGCAGCTATCACACACTCACTCATGCAACTAAGCACGAAATAGCCGTTTAGAGTTTGTAAAGACTTGGCCTTAACGCCCCTTGGGACGCGTCCCAGCGGCCCGGAGCGCAAACTCAAAACGGCTATTTCGTGCTATAATCGACATATGATTGCACATGTTGAAGGTAGAATTGTTGAAAAATTCGGAAATGCCGTTATTGTTGATGTGCACGGAATCGGCTACGAAATTACTATTCCGACTCCAGATTTTGAAAATGTTACGTTAAACGAAGAGCGCAAATTCTTCACCTATCACTCTATCCGCGAAAACGCCGAAGAATTATATGGCTTCTCTTCCCTCACCGCCAAAAAATTATTCGAACTCTTAATATCTGTACAAGGCGTCGGTCCAAAAGCCGGCATCGCAATTCTCTCCCTTTCCGAAGCCGAAGAAGTCCGTAATGCTATCGCCAATGCCGATGCAGCCTTTATTTCTAAAGCCTCTGGTGTAGGCAAAAAGTCCGCCGAACGCGTAATAGTAGATCTTCGCGACAAAGTTGGTATCCCATCTCATTATGGTGCCAGTGCACCACTTACTACCGCAGAAGAAAAATCAGACGAAGCTTTGGATGCTCTCATTGCCCTCGGCTTCCCACTAAAAGAAGCCACCCTCGCCCTCGAAAACATCGACAAGTTACTGCCAGTAGAAGACAGAATAAAATTAGCATTAAAAAAGTAAAATAAAACAACACGGGGGATTTCGAAGCGCGGCAGCGCGAGATGGAACGCCGGCCGCCCATGGCGATGGGCCGGCCGGACGTGACCCCCGTGTGTTTTATTTTACATATTTAATAAGAGTTTCTCTCAAGTCTTTTACTGGCGCGACAAACTTGTCGCGTACCGTTGCAGGCGCGATAGCATGTTTGAATCCAAGCTTTTTGGCCTCCGCAATGCGTTGATCCGAGCGAAACGCAGAGCGTATTTCTCCACCGAGCCCCACTTCGCCAAACACCACATATTCCTCACCAAGTTTTCTCCCAGCCACCGCCGATGCTATCGCCATACATACCGCTAGGTCCGCCGCAGAATCATTCAACTTCATCCCACCAACCACATTAATAAATATATCTTTATCAGACAGTTTCAACTTCGTTCTACACTCTATTACAGCAATAAGCAAGTTTAATCTATTAATATCAAACCCAGACGCTGTACGTTTTGGATAACCAAAATTCGTCGGAGTAGCAAGTGCTTGTATTTCTACCAAAATCGGACGATTCCCTTCAAGTGTTGCCAAAATTATTGAGCCATCAGTATTAGTCCGCTCAGCTAGAAGCGCCGCTGAAGGATTCTCCACTTCGTGAAGACCATCGTTAAACATTTCAAAAATTGCCACTTCATTAGTAGAGCCGAAACGATTTTTTACTGCGCGTACCGTCTTGAACCCACCATATCTATCACCCTCAAAATTCAAAACCACATCCACCAAATGTTCGAGCACCTTTGGCCCAGCCAGAGTTCCCTCTTTCGTCACATGACCCACTATCACCACAGCAGTATCGGTTGCCTTAGCAGCACGAATTATCAAATTACCACAATTCGTCACTTGCGACACTGTACCAGGTGCACTAGAAATCTCGTCCATCGCAAGCGTCTGAATAGAATCTACAATCACTAAATCAAACTCACCAGTCTCAATTGTCTTAGCAATATCATTTCCCGAAGTAGACGAAGCGAAATTCAGTCTATCACTACTCGCACCAAGCCTCTCTGCGCGCAATTTCACCTGCCCAGCACTTTCCTCGCCAGAAATATACAATACGTCATGACCTTTTGCAACCTCAGCACAAATCTGCATCAAAAGCGTAGACTTACCTATGCCTGGCTGCCCAGCGAGCAGCATCACAGACCCCATCAAAATCCCGCCACCAAGCACGGTATCAAGATCAGAAAAAGTAGTAACGAGCCTTGCCTTCGCATCAGATGGCACAATAGATTTCAACTTCACGAAATCGAGTTTTTTGCCAGACAACTTACCCTTTTCTAATGCAGATTTTTTCTCCGCAGCAGATTCAGCCACTTGTTCTACAAGCGAATTCCAAGCATTACAATTAGCACATTGCCCTACCCATTTTGCGTAGACAGCACCGCACTGCTGACAAACAAATTGACTCCTACTCTTCATAAAGACAATTATAACACACTAGTATCTTGGTGCTAATTCACGAGTATAGGTTACGTTTACCTTACCACTAGACGCCGTATCAGCTTGAGCGCGGCCCCAAATCAAAAGGGTTGTGTCGTAATTAATCACTTCTGCAGGAGCACCAGTGCCTTGCACTATGCCATTTTCTGTCCGGGTGTAACCAGCCGATGCACCAAAAGTTCTATTCAGGAGCAACTTATCTGCAACCACTGCCCCATTTATTCTCAACGGGATAGACCTAACACTATCATTCAAATCCGGCGTCTGCCCATCGGCATTTGTACAAGTATTTATCACATTCTCAGCAATCAAAATCGCATCGACACGTTTCACCTGACACATTATTTCTATATTCTTTCCGTAAATAATAAGTTTGGACAAATCATCCATATTAGTATTTGGTTCTGGTTCCGAATACAAATTGCCCGCAATAATTATATCGTTATCGCTACGTACGATATACGTAGTTCCTACAGGTACTGAGTTGACGGAACCCGAAATCACATCAGCAATCTGGCCCTTAACCAATGTCGACTCATTAATTGTGAGTTTATTCTTTGCGTAAGTATATCGAACAAGTTTTTCATTTGGAGTTACATACGGAGTAAAAGTCCCGGGTTGCCCAACAGTAATGCTCGCCACCGTCAGTTTTTCAAATCCATCATATTGAATAATATCATCTAGCAAAGCAACCTTATTGATAGACGCTATACTACCGCCAAATGAACCGTTCTGCTTTTTTATCGTATTATTACAAATAGTATTCCCATTTCTACTATCAAAGTTTGCAAAAGTCAGAAAAGATTCAAATTGACACAAACCATTTTTAGGAGACTCTTCATAAATACCAAACTTATTACCGAACGCATTTGCGGAAGCAAGATAAGTATTCACACCATTAGCCATTACACCATATTCGCTCCATGAACTATAAACATGCCCCTTACTAGTACCAGAAACTTGATACCCCCACTCATTAACACCTTTTAAATTATTCTTATCCGTACGCGTCCCAGAAATTTTACCATTCGAAAAAACGCTTCCACCCCATACTTGGAAAGTAGGCCTCTTTGCAATCGGCTTACAACTTGGTCTGGACTCTCCCCACGTTTCATTTCCTTTTTTATTGGTAGTATTTGTCTCCGAACCACTATTCGTAGGGAAATACCTTAATACCACACAGAAATAATTTCCTGCTTCTTCATCATCAACATTTACAGAGTTCAAATTAAACGAAAAATCAGATTGCTGAAGGGTTAATCCATACCCAGTTCGATCATTGCCCTCCGTATAGTCTTTTTCAATAGAAGCGCCCACACGATATCCTTTATCGGAAACACTTCTACCTTCCGCATCATAGGATATATAAGTCTTTAGTTGTGCTTCCAAATAAGGAATCGCCGTAGCATAAGTACCATTAGTAATACTATTTGTACGTGGCCCAACCTTTACTACCGCATTTTTAAGCGTAGCGGTCTCACCAGCATATACATAGTCCCCGTCTATTTTAAAATCATCACCTGCAGAGACTGTATAATTCCAAGGAATTATTAACTGCGCCTTACTCTCTTTTACGCTGTCGTTATTGCTGGTATGGAAAGAGTAAACAGCATTGTCATGCTTACAAGTATAGCGATCTTCTTGAGTTCTAGACACATAGCAAATCCTAAGTTGATTTAATTTCTTCACCATTTTTGGAACCTGACGACCACCAGAACACGTACACGGATCAGTAGCAACATATGAATTTGTACAGACTGGTCTAATTGCTACACTGCACTGTGTCCCGTTTTGTTCCCAATGCCAACACGTACCTTCATACTCATCGTTAAGCCTATTATCTCCATATATGGGGTCCTGCACTGTATGCGTATAAGTACATCGCCATTCTTTACCAGCTGGCTCGTCTTGGGTAACCCAGGCAACGTTATTAAACACAAGTTTCTGGACTTCCCAATAATCATCACCAACGTGCCAATCCACAGCCTTTATAAAATGCTTATTTGTATCACCAACTCTCCACCCATTTGTAGTATGTCTTATCGTGTCATCGCCGATCTCACCTCTATGCCCACCATAATATCCTTCTAGATTAGTAACGCGCGCAAAGTTCGGTGTATACGTATACGGACCATTATTCGGTCTTCCTTGCCCATCCATGGCATCAATAAAAGTATTATTACTCTCTAACTCTCTACTTGTTAGAGTACTCAAGCTAGTATTAATAACGGAATAAATCACCGGATTGCTAGATGGCGCCGACGAAAGAGAACCAGAATGCCCAGAATTATTGTGAGTAGTGGTTATATAATTCCCCATCAGTCTCTGTTCGCCCGGGAAAAAACAATGGTCCCATTGTATTAGATCTCCAGGCTTAGCATAAGTTACATCTAGCCAAGCACCATTCTCACCAGAATTAGTTGCATTACGTATTTTTGTCAAAACCCCAGTCGTTCCCCATGAGCTATTTGAATTGTTATAATAATCCGTTCCACCACGATTGGTAATATCACAACCTTCAATGCCAACACCAAAACTAGCAGCAATAACAAACTTTGACGTATTAAAGTAGCTGAACAAAACTGTTGCAAAAAACAACCCAAAAACCAAAACAAACCCACCAACTTTGCGCCCAGCACGTTTTATCATACCCCCATTTTACCATAAACGCAATCCAATATCACTAGTTTTTGCTGAGTTTTTTTCGAAGCCAACCATCCGCCGGCCCAGCTGTCATCATCAAAACCAAATACCCGTCATCACGATATTTTATCAAAGTGTCAAAGAGTTCATCATTCATTTCTGCTGGCTCTGCCGCGTCTGCATTTGCCAGTTTTTCTATCAGATCATGTGGCGAAAGTACCGGCAAATCCGGATTCTCACGCGTAAGATAAGTAGGAAGCCAAAAAACTTTTTCTGCACCTACAAACGAATCATAGTACCCATCCGCCACCTCGTGTTGACGAGTATTTTGGTGTGGTTGGTAAACCACTACCACGCCTCTGCGCTCGCGCATTTCCGCCTCATCACGCGCCACATCCATGGTCGCAGCAATTTCTTCCGGGTGATGTGCATAATCCGTATATACACCATCCGCTAACTTCTCAAATCTTCGCCCCACGCCAGGGAAATCATTCAAAGTCTCAATAATTTTCGTTTTGTCTAATTCTGGTGCAACTTGACTAATGGCTTCCGCAGCGAGCCCAGCATCCAATCTTCTTGCCTCACCAGCAATCTTAAAATCCGTCGTAAGTGGCTCGCGTACTACATTTTCACTTTGAGACATAAACTGCTCAAAAGCCTTCTCATAATCTTCACGCGTCGGGTAAATATCTGGATGATCATAACTTATTGCCGGAATCACCGCAAGCCATGGATGAAATTTTAAGAAATTCCTATCATATTCATCTGCTTCATACACAAAAAATTTGTCGCCTTTATGATAAGCGCCACTTGGTGCAAAACCGAGCGTCGTACCTACTATATATGATACCGGCAGATCATTCTTTAATACCGCCCAAACAATCATTGAAGTCGTAGTAGTCTTACCATGTGTACCCGCTACAGCTATCATTTTGAGGCCAAGTTCATTCACTAGAAAAGCTGTAAAATCATCGCGTTTTGTACATTTTATTCCTGCATCTTGTGCTATCACAAGTTCAGGATGATCGCTTGGCAAAGCCGAAGTGTATACAAACCAATCCACGCCTCCTTCAATTTTTTGTTTTAAAAAATCCCCGTCCTGCTTGCCAATCGATACCTCTATACCAGCATCTTTTAACTCGTTATAGATTGCACCTTCAGACAAATCCGAACCACACACATTGTGCCCTGCCGCCTTCGCCATCAATGCTAGTGGACCCATACCGGTCCCAGATATACCAGAAATATATATATTCATGATATAATTATACAATGAAAACAAGATCAGAGCAAGAAATGATTGAGCTTGGCCATAAGTTTGCTAGCACGCTAACCGCGCCAGCAGTTATTGAGCTTCTTGGTGATGTTGGTGCTGGCAAGACCACTTTTACTCGTGGTCTCGCCGAAGGTCTTGGTATCAAAGAGCCTGTCACTAGCCCAAGTTTCACTATTTCCAAATCTTATGCTCTTCCAAATGGCAATACTCTCACTCACTACGACTTCTATCGTCTACCGGACCCAGGTATTATGTCCGAAGATTTATCCGAAAATATCAATAATCCAAATAGCATCGTCATCATTGAATGGGCCGATTCTATAGCAGATTTACTCCCAAAAGACCACAAAACAATAACCATTAAATACAACAACGACGGCACCCGCGAGATTACATTATGAAATTATATTTAGACACATCCACACCAAAAACAGTTTTAAAGTTAGACAACAAAACCTACGAATGGGAATCTGGCCGCGACCTTGCCGAAAACCTCCTTGCCTACATTCGTGACAAACTCGCCGAAAACAATGCCACTTGGCAAGACCTTACCGAAATCACTTTTATGTCTGGCCCAGGGTCTTTCACCGGTCTTCGCATCGGCGCAAGCGTAGTAAACACCCTCGCATCAGAATTAAATATCCCTCTTTGCGACCATCATGGAGAAAAACACAAAATCATCCTCCCAGACTATGGTCGTAGCGCCAACATCACTGCACCAAAGAAATAATCCTAAGCTTCGTTCTTTTGTGTTTTCATTATTATAGAAATTACAGCAATCAATACCACAGCAAGCATACCAAGCACAGATGCTTGTATTATAGAAGCAGTCAACATAGATTGGCTACGATTTGTACCAAAAGTCATACTTTCACCTAGTGGCGCCACATAAGTTGGGTCAGTTGGGTCATAAGCTACTTCTACACCATCGCCATTCTTTGCGAGCGTAGCATTAGTCATATTCAGAACCATTCCCTCAAAATGCATCTTGAATACAGATTCTTTACTATCACGATCGGCGTGGAACACGCGGATAATAGCACTATCACCATTAATAGTTGTACCAGAATAAGCAAGCTCTTCCTCATCTACGCCAGTATTCACTTCTCCATTTTCAGCGATTTGCAAAACACCACGAACTGGCTCATGAATACCACCCATATCAAGTACAAGCTTATTATCTACATATACCCACGTATCATCATCCGCAGTTACTTCAAAGATTTGGTCATCACTTTTTAGTACACGAACCGGAATACCAAGGCTTAGTGTAAATAAGTGATTGTGCCCGTCTTCGTCGGCATCTTTAAATCCAAGCCCATCTACAGGATAAAATTTTTCATTCTCGTAATCAAAGCTCGAATTAGCCTCACTATAAGTCATATTAAGAACACTCGGGATATTCTTGCTTTTGCCATCTACAGCAGAGAACCATCTTTTGAAATTCTCTCCAGTTACACCTTTATTTGAAGTATTAGTTCCGCCTTCTGCAACTGGCAAATAATCTGCACCAAGTACACCTGAAACAATCCCCTGCTCGACTTCATAATTAATGTAACCACATTTTGTCCATTCAAATTGTCGCTCATTCAAAGCCGAATGTAACGCAGATTCGTACATATTCACACATTCATCGGCTTTTTGATCAAAATACAAAATCGGCACCGATACAGAAGTCTCATCATCTATATCAGCATTTGCCAAAATTACATCGACTTTAGTTTTACTAATCTCGTCAGATAAATTCCCAACTGTTTTTGAAAGACCCACCAAAGTGAAGCCAATCGCTGCAACCATCCCGCAAGTCACGACCCCAGCAAAAACTAATGCCTTGTTTGTCTTTTTCTTTAATGATTCGGTTTCTTGGTTATTTTCCATATTCATAGTATATTTTCCTTTTATTATCTGGTCAAGTTATCTAGCAATACAACGTATTGATTGTCCATACTCACGTCCCCATTCCTGTTGTGCTGTATTGATAAATATATCATCGCTCCAATCCTTACCGAACATCAAAGTCTTAGCGCCTGTATCACCACTTCCATAATTTGGACCAGAAGTCATCGTGAAATACAGACCAGTCTTTCCGACCCTATCATGATCTCCGTAGGCGACATAACCACCGCGCACGAAATAAAGTGGAGAGAAGCGCATAGACTGAAGTCCACCAGTATTAAACTGTCCACCGTATATAATACCGGATTGTTCAAGAAGAGTATTATAGTCATCAGTAGTATCTTGAGCATTCGGCAATCTCCATCCAGCAGGACAAATTGAATCTGGCGCATTATCATCATAGTTTAAACTTGCAGATGAATCTTGCGCGGTAGCCGCATTCCAGTTGTATAGATTCCCTATATGATAATGACGGCACTCGTCTTGAGCATGAGTCGTGCTATTCGTTATACAATCCGCCAGAGTCGTGTATGTTACATCGTCATTATTATTCCCAGAAGTCACCACCCATTTATCTCCAGGGTTATATGATTCGGGAGTATAATACGCATAACCAGCACCAGAAGCAGAAGAGAGAGTAGTAGGTGGAGTCCAACTTGCCTGAGCATTACCGCTCGTCCAGCCAATATCAGAAGTGGCATGTACCAATGCGGTAGAAGAATTCAAATCCAAATCCAAGTTTTGGGACATCCAACATTTATTATCTTCAGCCTTTACAATCCAATAGCTCTTTCCATCGCGAAGATCCATTACAAGTGCCTCGTCTACATAATTATTATTATTTCTATTGCTTGCCGCCGCCCACTCACATACGCTATGAGTGACATTATTGTCCGTGAAAGTCATACTGATATCTTGCATTGCAAAGCGTACTTCTGTGCCACCAGCAATTTGTTCGCCAGACTGCATCGGACGCCAACCATTTGGATAATGTATCGTATCGTTAGTTTCAACATACATTGGTTTATCTGCTCTTGTATATGCAACTTCAAAAGCACGGAGCAGAGAATTTGCAGGATAAGTAGTGCCATCATCATGTTCGCAGTCATGTGCCAAATTATCATCTTCACACATGTATTTCTTTGGTTCTACAACCTTTGGCGTGATCGTAAAACCAATCGTAGTAGAATAAGTACCTGGTACAGTAGCAAGGTCTAGTTTAGTGGCATAGCCAATCGCTTGAGTGTCACCCTGTGCAGAAGTAGCCTCATCTTCATTCATTATCTCTCTACTGGCCGTCATCGGAAGATAAGTAGTGCCACTGTTTAATGAGATACCCCATTTGTTTAATTCGAATACAGATTCTGTTACTGTATCGCTAAGCGTAGCAATTGTCGGAAAGACACCAGTATTCACATTGACTACATTAGAAGTAAGGGAAGTATTATTCGTAGTCATCGTCACATAATAACCATCTGGATTATTTGTGTAAGCCGTTACATTAAAACTACCAGAACCGAATGTACCAGCAGCGGTAGGGTTTACAATCAAATTCACTGGGGACCCAGGAATTACAAGTGTCTCGGATGGCTCAATCGTCACCGAAAATTCAGATTCCTGTGGGTTTTCCGCAAAAGCAAAATTACAAAAAATGCCAAAACCAATCAAAATGGCTCCGGCCATAGAAATCATACCTCTCTTCGTTATAACCATAACCCCATTATAACATACAAAATAAAAATAAGGCCTTTTTTGGCCTTATTTTAGCGACCGTTTTTAAGACGTGGATGCTTGCGCTTGTCGCTATGTTTGTGATTATTGTTGCGATTTTGCTTTGCAACAGGTTTCATTACAAATTTTCTTGCCATGGGGGTATTATAGCATAATCTGTACTATCTAGCAACACAACGAACCGATTCACCTATGCCTTCACGAGAACCAAAGGAGTCTGGAGTTGCATAATCTTCATCGAACAACATATCGCCTATGTAGTAATCGTCAAAACCAACATTGGTAAGATAATTTCCAGCCTGCAGGTATTGGTCACTCCTCATATCACCAACTATTTGAGGATAATGATCCCAGTCATATGTCGAGTTTATGCTGCCACCTCTCACCAGGAAGAGTGGAGTATAGCGTATGTTCGTGAATCCTTCACTGGTGTAAGCCAAACTGACACCTGAACTACCACCGCCTGAAAGATCATTAGTAGAGGTTATTCCTTGAGCATAAAGCAAATTGCTAAAATCATTGGTTGTAGTATTATCCAACATGCCATCCGGCAATTTCCATCCGGCCGGGCAGATAGAGTCTGGTGCCGTTTCTCGACCTTCTCTAGCGATAAGATTTTCCGATGCAACTGCCGCAGCCCATGTGTAATAGTTCCCGGCATGATAATGCATACATCTTTCTGGATCCCCTACGAGTGGGTCGCTTATACAAGCCGCCAAAGAAGTGTATTCAGTATCTGGGTTAGACGTACCAGACGTAACATAGAACACGTCACCTGGTTCAGCTGAATATGCTTCGGTCGGGTCGCCTGTCCAGTTGCTTATATGGCCATTGACTAGTGCGGCAGTACTGACACTTGGGTTCCATTTAGCGGTGGCATCAAAATTGGTCCAGCCAAGGTCTGTGTTATCGTGCGTATATAAGGCATCCGCATCGTTTGCAACGTGAGTCAGGGTCAAATCAAGGTTTTGTGTCATCCAGCATTTACCATCTTTGAGCTTGGAAATATAGTACAATTTATTGTCGCGGACATCGAGCGCTCGATATTGGTCACCAATCACAGTCACGAGATCACAAACGGATAAATCAGTGGTGCCATCATTATAAGTTAGCGATATATCCTGCATAGCGAAGCGAACTTCACGGCCTTGCCCCAAATATGCGTCATTATTGTAAGAATCGTCAATACTCCAAGAATCTATCCACTGATACATACCACTCCCTGGAGTGATTTCTTCGTACATACCTTTGTGATGTTGGGTGTAAGCCATTTCGTAGGCGCGCTGGATGGTAATGCCAGACTCGTAGACTGGGCTATCACCACCGCCACCACCACAGTTTTCTACGCATCTCGGAGAATCGGTAGTCCATTGAGCGTAGAGTGTAACATTTTTCGCCGTACCAGTTGTCGTAGCATAGAAGTCGGCATTGTCACCCATACCTTCACCGGTTCCATTTGCGTCCGTATTCCAGCCATTAAAGTAATGGCCAGTTTTGGTATAGGTATTTGGGCTAAGTTCTGCACTCGTACCTTGCGCTATCGTTTGGTTTGCCATCGCAGTACCACCATCCGAGCCATTTCCATCAAAGATGATAGTATCGTATACCGCCACTTTCCACTGTGCATATAGAGTAATACTACTACCACCAGTGTCATCGGCTGGTGCGGCAAAGACGGCGCCATCAGCATAATCTGTGCCTGAGCCATCATCTGCAGTATTCCATTTATCAAAGATATAGTTGGTTGGAGCAGTGAATGTACTAGCATTTAGAGTTGCAGATTCGCCGTACGGGATTACTTGTGGGTTCATAGTACCAGAGCCATCACCAGCATCGAAATTAATAGTGTATCCTGCTACTGCTGCTTGTTCCCACATTGCTTTTAGAACTAGGTTGTTTTGGGCGGTTTGGTCTGTGTCATAAGAATCGCCTGGTTGGTAAACTGTACCAGTACAAGAATCTACACCACTTGTAGTAGTGGTGGTGCCATCACACCAGTTAATAAAGTCGTAACCGCTGCGAACTGGCTCGTCGCTAGAAAGAGTAATAGATTGTGAAGATGCATCACCAGATTGGTTTGCTGGCATATTTGTAACTTCATCTTCTGTGTTTTTATTGTAGGTGATAGAATAACCAACTGGGTTTGCTACGGCAGTGATTACAAAAGTATTGCTATACTTACCAGCAGGAAGGCCATAGTTTACTTTTGCGCCAATGGCAATATTATAAGAGTTT
>JAZNDC010000012.1:0-4144 GCA_045587885.1 Candidatus Nanosyncoccus sp.
CCTACCACACCAACTTCGCGAGCGGCATCTTCACCAGCACGCACCACTTCTTTTTCGATTTCGCGCTCGGCCTTTGCTACAGCTTCTTCAATCGAAGAAGGGTTAATGCGGCCATCTTTCATCAAACGCTCCAAGGCATATCTAGCTACTTGGCGGCGAATCGGATCAAACGAAGACAAAACTACCATGCCAGGAGTATCATCTACCATGATGTCTACACCAGTAGCACGCTGCAAAGCCTGGATGTTGCGACCTTCCTTACCAATGATACGACCCTTCATATCGTCATCTGGTAACTTCAAAGCCGTGATAGTACGATCTGCCGTAACCTCAGAACTCATGCGTTCCATCGCAGTCACGAGAATTGCTTGTGCAGTTTCATCAATATCATTCTTAATTTCTTTTTGCTCTTTATTAATAAGACCAACCAAATCCTGCTTAATATCGTTTTCGGTCATCTTCATTAGTTTGTCACGTGCATCAGCCTTAGAAAGACCTGCGATTTTTTCTAGCTTCTCGTGTTGCTTTTCGCGAATCTCACGAATTTCATTTTTAAGTTCGTCAATTTCACGCTCTTCTTTCGCTAGCTTCTCGGTCTTTTTCTCAAGATTATCCAGTTTCGTATCAAGCGTAGTCTCGCGTTCTGCCAAACGATTCTCGGTTTTCTTCCATTCTTTGCGACGTTCGTTTTCTTCGGCTTGGTTCTTTTCTGTAATAGAAGCAGCTTCTTTTTTAGCATTCAAAACAATCTCGGATGCTTCGTGCTTTGCTTTACGCACCAAATCATCGGCTTTGTTTTTGCCGCCGTTCTCTTTTTTCTTGTTATATGCAAAAATCCCGCCGGCACCAACAGACAAACCTGCCACTGCGGCAATAATTGGGATTATTATCTCCATATTTCCCTTTCTAATTGTTTTTGTTAGTATTTTTCTCTATACTAACGGGTTAACAAATAACATCAAATTATAAATTTCCACCCTTATTATAGCATTTTTAGGCCAAAAATAAAACAATACAAAAAACTTTCACCAAGAATTCTGCGATAATATATATGAGGCAACCGACGCTGGAAAAACGGCAGATTCAGAGCAGGTTCAAAACAGGCTGAGAGCGAGTTCCAACATTTGTTAGCAGAATCTCATTTTCCACTCGCACCTTTTTAAACTAGAGAACAAGGGCACACTTTACGACGAGTAGAGTATAAGATTTCGCCAGCTACGGCCCGGCGCAACAAATAAGCTGTCCTATTCTGTCGGATAGGCAGAGGCTACTTACATATTGGCCAAACACGTTGCAAAGTTTCTATTGTTGCAGGACAGCGGTCAAACAAACCTTCTCTGCGCCTTCCTCTCTCGGGCAACTTCAACAATGGCTCAGTGAACAATCAGGGTAGTAACGGCAACTTCTGGTCCTCTACATACAACAATAGCAACAATATGTACAACCTCAACATCAATACGTCAAATATCAATCCACAGAATAACAACAATCGCAACAACGGGCAATCCATACGCTGTATAGCCCGCTAGCGCGTGTGAAGCTCTGCTACGGTTTTGATTCCGGCTCTCTTCCCGTTCTCTACAAAAGGCAGCCTCAAAAAGCGGGCATGTTGAAAGAGAGAGGCCCGCAACCCAAAAAGCCCAAAATCAAAACCTATATTCCCACCCTACCGTGTCAAAAACCTTCCAGCTCACTTTCTTCGCATTATAATGCTTCAGCATCCCAAGATAAGACACGATAGACTCCACCTTTCCCTTACCCGCCACAAGAGCTTTCGCGGAATCTAAATAATTCCGAGTCATTCTCTTATCTGGCATTACCGCGCCATCCCTTACCACCATGCCTAGAAACGGCACACCCTGCCACGACGGTATCACCCGAGTCTTCTTCATATTTAGCCTCATTCCAATACCCTCTAAAAAAATCGATATAAGCCGCACATCGCGTTTCGCTTGTGCCAGCTCATCTTCGCCCACCACAATATAAAAATCATCCACATACCTTCCATAATGTTTGTATCCCAAATCTATCGTAATAAATCTATCCAGCGCATCCAGATAAATATTCGAGAAAAACTGCGATGTCAGATTTCCTATCACCATCCCCTGCCCGGGCGGCTGGCAAAACAAACTCTTGTCCATCGGTAAATTTCGCCAATCTTCATATGAGCCCTGTATCTTTACGCCGTCCACCGGGTCATCAAAAATTACTTCAGAAATAGCGTGCTTCAGCATCAAATATCTTTTATCGAAGTGATCAGAAAACTCCTGATTTAGCCCCCACATTACCTTATCAAACAAAATATCTCGCTTAATATGCATAAAATAGCCGGAAATATCCATCTTCACCACATAGCACGGCCTGGCAAAATTCTGCGACACAGACCTCACATGATGATCTAGCCTGGCTATTCCAAAGGACGTCCCTCTCCCCACTCTACAACTACACGACTCAAAATTTAGTCGTCTTTCCCACCAATCTAGAAGTGCATTTACAATATAATGATGCACTACTCTATCCACATACGGTGCTGCAAAAATCTCTCGCTGCACAGGCTTAAAAATCACATGTGCCGTTCCGCGACTTGGCTTATACTCATAACTCCACAATGCATCGGTCAGTATCTCTAGATTCTCAAATAAGTTTGCCTCAAATGCGTGCGCGTCATATGTTTTGCGCTTGCCACCTTTCCTAGCTTGTAGCTCCGCGATATATAGTTCTAAATACAACATATTCCGGGCATCGCTCTTTAACCACTCAACAATTTCTGAGTCAGAAGCTTTGCCAATCAGATTGTAAAAATCTTGCATTATTTCGACACCCTCAAATCAAAATCCTTTATCACAATTCTTCGAATTTCGTTTATACTCTCGCCAATCATTGCGGCCACGTCATATGCCCATACCCTATTCTCAGCGAGCAACGTCAGCCCAGCTAATAGTCTATCTACAATTGTCATAAGTCTCTTCCCGGTTTCATTCCTGGAACATAGACCATTTGCAAAATCAAAATACACCGCCATCAATTCCTGGATGTTTTTCACCATCATTTCGCCAGTTGTGTAATAATACTGTTTTTCAAGCTTTCTTACCCTAGGTGTCACTTGCCGCATTACCATCAAAATCGCCTGGTACGTACCAGGGCTCATATTAATCGGTCGTACAATATTGTGTAGTTTTTCACGCCTAGTTTCCTCGGTAAGTTTCAGCGCGGCCATTTCGTCATCAGAAAGAGCATGTTTCAATGTAAAAATATATATTCCGTCCTCGGTTATTGTCGGTTTCAAGTCGTCTAACCTATCCATGTCATAAACAAACTTCTCGATATTCTGGAATGTTGCCGAAAAAAGACATTTGGAATACTTATCAGAATCCTTATAAATATGGGCCTTTCTGCCCATCCTTGGCGCCAATCGATATACATAATAAAGTGCGGAGAACTCCACCACTTTATACCATCCATCACCATTCACAAGTGATGGAAAAACAATAATCTTCTGGTTATTACCTCGCTCCATTTCTTTCACAAGCCGCTTTATCTTGCGGTATTTTTCTTTTGCGGCTGTTCTATCCTGCTTGGCGTTTTCTTCCAATTCATGTACTTTGCTTATTTCTTTGATTTCCTCTTTAGAAAACACTTTCTCTATAACCTTCTTTTTTGGAGCACGTCTTGCAACGGTTTTCATCAGCACAGTCGCCGGCGGCTTCTCCGCCAGCGGGGCGATGCTACCTCCTAGAGGCAGCATCGCCTGCTCGGCAGCTTTGTTCACATGTTTCTGTAAATTTCTTTTTGTCGTCATAGTTTAGATGTATTATTTTCAGCACTCTTTCGCTTCGCTCAGAGTGCTCCTTTCAGTGTTATAGAGAACGGGAAGAGAGCCGGAATCAAAACCGTAGCAGAGCTTCACACGCGCTAGCGGGCTATACAGCGTATGGGTAGCCCGCCGTTGCGACCGTAGTTACTCTGTGGATAGATACTCGACGTACTGATGGTGAGGATGTACATATAGTTGCTACTGTAGTATGTAGAGGACCAGAAGTAGCCGCTACTACCCTGATTGTACACTGAGCCATTGAGGAAGTTGCCCGAGAGAGGAAGGCGCAGAGCTTTTCTAAAATTAGCATATCTACTTCCTTCTCCTGTA
>JAZNDC010000013.1:0-66356 GCA_045587885.1 Candidatus Nanosyncoccus sp.
AGCTGCATTCGACGTTGCATTCTTTACTGCTTCTTTTGTTACCTTAGCCGGGTCAATCACGCCTGCTTTCTTCAAATCCACCAAACCCTTCTCTGGCTTCATTACATTTACACCAAATCCAGGTTTAGACGATTTCTCCACTTCAGAAAGAAGCGCCTGTGCATTTAGTCCAGCATTTTCCATGATATGGATAAATGGAGTTTTAAGAGCATTCTTCACAATTCTTGTGCCATCGTCATTCCCAGTAAGCCCATTTGCAAGATTTACTAGTGTTACTCCACCACCTACTACAATTCCTTCCGCCAACGCAGCCTTCGTTGCTGCCACTGCATCATCTACGCGATATTTTTTCTCTTCAATTTCCGTTTCAGTCATACCACCAACTTTAATTACGGCCACCTTGCCACAAAGTGCCGCTGCACGCTTTTCAAATTCTTCACGTTCGTAATCACTTTTTGCCATTGCAGCTTGCGCATTAATGAGTTCAATCCTTGCTTTTACAGCCGCCTCAGTTCCAGCGCCCTTTATAATAGTAGTCTCATCTTTAGTTGCAATTACTTTCTTAGCCGAACCAAGCACGTCTAAGCCTGCTTCCTCAAGCTTCAATCCTTTATCACTAGATACTACAGTTGCATTTGTAAGTATTGCAATGTCTTCCATGATTTCCTTGCGACGTTCGCCAAAGGATGGGGCTTTAAGTACTAGTGAATTAAACACGCCTTTTAATTTATTAAGTACAAGCAAAGACAAAGCCTCGCCACTTACTTCTTCAGCCACAATCACAAGATCCTTCTTGCCAGCCTGTGCACATTTTTCAAGCAAAGGCAAAATATCGTTTGCAGCCGAAATCTTTTTATCCGTTACCAAAATCAACGGTTTATCAAACACCGCTTCCTGGCGATTCGTATCGGTAATAAAGAATGGAGAAGCATAGCCCTTGTCATAGCTAAAACCTTCCACAATTTCCTGCTCCATCTCAAGACCTTGGCCAGCCTCTACTGTTACCACGCCATCCTTACCGATCTTCGAAATCACCGAAGCGATTAGTTTACCAACTTCCGCATCGCCAGCCGAAATAGTTGCTACTTCTGCCACCTTCTTATCGTCACCATCAATCTTCTCAGCGACTTTGTCAATCTCACTCACAATCTCCGCACCTGCTTTTTCAATTCCGCGGCGAAGCTCCATCGGATTCACGCCAGCCGCAATTAGTTTATTTGCTTCATTCAATATATTATATGTAAGTACAGTTACAGTAGTAGTACCATCACCTGCTACCTTGTTGAGTTTTTGTGCGGCGGTCTTAATTAGCTTTGCACCAACTGCCTCACCAAGCTTATCATCCTTGTTACCAAGTTCAACAGCTTCTGCCACCGTCACACCATCGTGCGTAATTACCGGTGCGCCATATTCTTTTTCAATAATGACATTCTGTCCTTTTGGACCAAATGTCACCTTCACTGCATCGTAAAGTCGCTTTGCTCCAGAAAGCACTTTTTCTCTTGCTTCTGCTTCATAATAAATCTTCTTTGCCATAACACTCCTTACATTGTCGCGAGGACATCTTCCTCTTTAAGAATAATATAATCTGTACCATCCACCTTTAACTCAGTTGTAGAATATTCTTTATAAACAATCTTGTCGCCTTTTTTTACAGCCTTTACGTCTGGGCCTACCGACTCAACTACCGCATATGCTGGTTTTTCTTTTGCCTCACCGAGCAAAATCCCAGATGCGGTTTTTTCTAATGGTTTTTCTGTTTTTGCCACGATTCTGTCTGAAAGTGGTTTCAAAATCATAATATTAACTCCTTTTCTGCCCCCATTATAGCACAAAGATTAGCACTTGCAACACCCGAGTGCTAATACCTCACTAATGGCCCTAGCCTTACCTTCATCGTTCGCGTTAAATACATAATGTCGCCTAGCACCACATTTACTTTGTCGCACGGGAACCCCTCCTTTCCCCAATCAGCCACCACCGCCACCACCTCATTTACATATATATTATATATACTCCCCGCCTCCACTCTAAAATCCGCATATTTTAGCAGCAGTTTTTCATTCCTTAACAAAATTAAAACTAGTATTTCACGATTTTGCATTTTAAGAAAAATCAAAAATATCTCCTTTTCTCGCACAATCAAAATCAAAACCCCCATAAAAAACTTCTGCACACGCCCTTCATCGCTTCCCTTACAATCCACCTTTGCATCCTCAAGAATCAGTTTTATATAATCCGGCAAAATGTCTTGTACCGTTTTGTGATGACGATAAAAAGTCGAGCGCGCAACACGTAACTTCTCAGCCACCATACTAGCCGTCAAACTATACCCATACTCAAAAAAGAGTTGAAGTATTTTCTCTTCAATCTCCCGATATCTTTTGTCTTTTGTCATCTCAGCCTCCTAGGCCTTGATAACTACCACACTTTCGTAAAAAATTATATCAAAGTTTTTACCCACTAACCATTCATCCACCGCTTTTGCCACGCCTGGAAGCGCTGGATTGTTATAATCATGTACTATGATAACTCCGCCTTTTGTCATTTTGCTTTCAACAATTTTTAACGAATCCCGAATCGACTCATAAAAGTCCCCGTCCAAAAATGCAAAAGCGATTTTTTCTGGCAAATCAGCATCCGTTAATTCATTAAACCAAGCTTTTTTTATCACCGGCACCGGCAAATTCGCGCGAAGAAACCTTTCCTTCACTTCTCTCTTCGTCACATATAGTTCTCCACCCTTAAAATTCTCTCCCGCTACCGATTCGTCTTTTTCTCCTTTTTCCGGCAATCCTTCAAAAGAGTCATATATATATAATTTCTTACCGGAATTTTTCAAAATCTCCGCCAGAAGCAGTGACGTGTCACCTTTATAACAACCTAATTCAATAAAATCACCCTCACCCTCAAGACACGAGCGCGCAATTTCCAATATCTTGTCTGTTTCGTTTCTAGAAACTTGATCGTTATTCCACGCCATCGATTAATTCGCCAGCTTTCTTAATCATATATGCCGCTTCGTTTGTCGGGATTACATAAATCGGTTTAGAGCCTTCATCGGCTACATTTGTATAATCCAGAGTTTTGTCTAGTTCGGCACCCTCTTTTATCTTGAATCCCACAAACCCAAGTTTATTAATTACCGCTGTGCGCACCGGCACAGAACGTTCGCCAATCGTAGCTGTAAACACAATTGCGTCAATTCCACCCATCTTTGCAGCAAACTCACCAATCTTCCCAGCCACACCATCTATAAACATATTAAATGCAGTTACTGCCTCATCGGTGCCAGCTTCATTTCCAGCAATAATTTCACGCATATCGGACGAGCCAGCTAATGCCAAAAGTCCAGATTGTTTATTCATAATCTTGATCGCTTCAGTCGCACCATATTTCTCACCCAAAAGTGCACCAATCGTTGGGTCAATCGAACCAGTACGCGTAGAAGACATCAGCCCCTCTAGTGCAGTCTCACCCATGGATGTATAAACCGGCTCACCGTCAACAAACGCAGTCACCGAACAACCAGACCCAAGATGACAAATCACCATTCTATCTTCTAGAATCCCAAGATCTTTAATTTTATCAATCATATATCCATATGAAGACCCATGTGCACCAAAACGCCCAAGGTCAAATTCATTAACAATTTCCTTTGGTAATGCATAATAAAAATCTTTGCGAGACGGACGCACGAGTGCCTCCGAATCACTTATTGTCATTACTGGTACACCTGGAAAAGTCGCTTCTGCATTTTTTATACAGCGAATCGCTGCTGGCACATGCAAAGGGTAAGTCACTTTTGCTTTTTCGAGCTCGGCAAATGTCTCTGCGTCCACAATATGGTGTTTCGAAAAATATGTTCCTGCCGCTGGTGTACGTACCAAAATACCGTCTAGCGGATTTGCTTCATGGATTAATCCATCGTTTTCAAAACTAGCTTTCGCTTCTGCAAATGCAGCCAGCAAATCATCCCAAGTTTTATCTATTTTTTCTTCCGAGCCGTCTGCATTGGTCTTGGTGCAAATATATTTCTTTTCTCCATTTTCTTCTATGCCTTCAAAATAGAGCATGCATACTTCTTTTTCGCCTTCATACAAAGAAAATTTTTCCGAAGACGAACCTGAGTTTAATACTAAGAAAGTTTTTGTATCATTCATCATGTGTTAATTATAACACTTTTCGAAGGTATTCCCCGGTAGGGGTTTTGGCAGACTTCGCCAGTTGCTCTGGGGTGCCTTCTGCTACTATTTCGCCACCTTTAAGTCCGCCTTCTGGACCCATATCAATCACCCAGTCTGCAGACTTTATTACATGCAAGTTGTGTTCAATAATAATCATCGAGTTACCACCATCTACGAGCTTATTTAAAATGGTAAGTAGTCTCTTTACATCATCAGTATGAAGACCAGTGGTTGGCTCATCCAATATATAAAGTGTACGCCCAGTAGAACGGCGAGCAAGCTCCGTTGCAAGTTTAATTCTCTGCGCTTCACCACCCGAAAAAGTCGTAGCTGGCTGACCCAAACGAATATAACCAAGACCTACTTCCTGGATAGTCTTTAGTTTCGGCGCAATCGATGGAATATTCTTAAAGAATTCCACCGCCTCATCAATCGTCATGTTCAAGACTTCCGAAATATCCTTGCCTTTGTACTTAATCTCGAGTGCCTCGTTATTGTAGCGCTTACCATGACAAGCCGGACAAGTTACATATACATCTGGCAAGAAATGCATTTCAATTTTATTTACACCATCGCCCTGGCAGTGTTCACATCTACCACCCTTCACGTTAAAACTAAATCTACCGGCTTTGTACCCGCGCACTTCTGCTTCTGGCTGCGATGCAAAGAGTTCACGAATCGCATTAAACACGCCAGTGTAAGTGGCTGGGTTAGACCTAGGTGTCCTACCAATCGGGCTTTGGTCTATCACAATCACTTTATTAATATTTTCGATGCCATCAATTTTTTCATGCGTACCAGACACAGTTTGTGCACGATGAAGTCTCGCTTGAAGTTCATTTGCTAGAATCGAATTTACCAATGTAGATTTGCCCGAACCAGACACGCCAGACACCACCGTCATCACACCAAGTGGAAAATGCGCATCAATATTTTTGAGATTGTTTTCACGCGCACCGCGCACTACCAGCTCGTAGCCTTCACGTACCTTGCGACGCTTCTTTGGCGTGGCAATCGTCAGTTCACCAGAAAGATATTTACCAGTAATAGAATTCTCATCTTTCATAATTTCTTCTGGTGTACCTGCTGCTACTAGCTTACCACCTTTCGCACCAGCACCAGGACCAATGTCCACAATGTAATCAGACTGGCGCATCGTGTCTTCGTCATGTTCCACTACAAGCACCGTATTTTTTAGATCGCGTAGATGCTTGAGCGTAGCAATCAACTTATCATTGTCACGTTGATGAAGGCCAATCGAAGGCTCATCTAGCACATACAAAACACCCTGAAGCCCAGAACCAATTTGTGTGGCCAACCTAATCCTCTGCGCTTCGCCACCAGAAAGTGTGTTCGCCGCACGGCCAAGTTCCAAATATCCAAGCCCCACATCCTGCATAAATTTCACACGTTCGCGAATCTCTTTTAGAATCGGAGCTGCAATCAAGTTTTCCTCTTCTGTAAATCCAAGATCTTGGTTTAATACTTCAAGCGTAGCATCCACATCCAAATTACACATATCCACGATATTTAGATCATGTACTGTCACCGCAAGCACAGCTGGCTTTAGTCTCGCACCATTACAAGTCTGGCACTTATGTACACGCATAAATCTCTCAATATCATGCTTCATAAATTCCGAAATCTTTGGATCATTATAACGGCGCTCTAGTGTAGGAATTACACCCTCATACGTAGTCTCGTATTTTGTGCCATCCGCAAATCTACCAGACCCCGTAATTTTCATCTCGTATTTTTCATCGCCCGTACCATATAATATAATATGCTGCGCTTCTTCAGAGAGTTCACCAATCGGTACATGCAAAGAAAAATTATGTTTTAGTCCCACTTGCGCCAAACGTTTTAGCCACCAAGAGTCTTGTTGCACACGATTAAATGGGCGAATACCGCCCTCGGCAATTGTGAGATTTTTATTAAACACTAGCCCTGGGTCTACTTCCATCCTCGAGCCAAGACCAGTACAAGTTGGACAAGCACCTTCCGGCGCATTAAATGAAAAAAGTCTTGGAGTAAGTTCTGGAATTAATTCATCCGGATGATCTGGACAAGCATATCTTTGTGAGTAAGTTAGAACTTCAGTTTTGTCCGCATTAATACGCGATTCACCTACCGCTACCGAATTATCATTAATCTTAAGAAGCTTAATAATCCCCTGTCCTAGATCCAGCGCCTGCTCTATTGAGCTACTAATTCTCGTATGTTGATCTGGGCTGAGTACAAATCTATCCACCACAACTTCAATATCATGACGTTCATTTTTGTTTAGTTCTGGAAATTCATCAAGCGCAAAAATAATCCCATCCACACGCACTCTAGAGAATCCTTTCGCCGAATACTGTTCTGGGATATGGAGAAACTCACCCTTTTTTGCCGAAACAATCGGAGCAAGTAGCATTAGCTTTGCGCCCAAAGGCAACTTCATTACCTCATTTACAATATCGTCCACCGTACGACGGCTCACTGGTTTATGACAAACCGGACAATGTGGCACACCCACACGCGCAAATAAAAGACGAAGATAATCGTATACTTCGGTTACGGTCGCTACAGTAGAGCGTGGGTTTCTGGAAGTAGACTTTTGGTCAATCGAAATCGCTGGAGAAAGCCCAGTAATAGAATCCACATCTGGCTTATCCATAATCCCAAGAAACATTCTCGCATAAGAAGAAAGCGACTCCACATAACGCCTCTGCCCTTCGGCATAAATCGTATCAAACGCCAGCGAAGACTTACCCGAACCAGAAAGCCCAGTGATAATCACGAGTTTATCACGCGGGATGTCTACATCCAGGTCTTTTAGATTGTTTTGTCTCGCCCCACGAATCTTTATAAAATCTTCCATTTTGCCCCTAAAACTGAAATGTTAAACGCTAAAATTATACCAAAAAAGTCAAGAAAAGTCCAGGGGCTAGAGGGCTACTTCCCGTTTTTCGCAAACTCTTCGTATGTTTCGAAACAATTTTTCTTTTTTAATTCTTTTACCAAATAATCCAATCTACTGACTAGTTTATCGCCACTATTCTTCTTGATATACCCAGGCACTGCCGATTCTTTAGATAGATTCGCAAATTCCCAAGGATGAAAATAAGTAGCAAAATACCCATCCCGTTTTAAAGCCATTTTTGCCATCCTTACGTAAACTCTTTTCGGGAACAAATGTAAAGCCAACCAAAAAAGCGGGATCCTCATTGGAGTAGCCACACTAGTCGGTATTTCTAGTAGGCCTTCCTTTTTAAATGGTTTTCTCGGCACATTAAAATGATTATATCTGCCAGGGATAAAAGCAGGGTTCACACTCGTATCATACATGTATCCCCACTTTTTCAAATCCGCATAATTTATCTTTTGCATTCTTGGCTGACGATATCCAACTACTTTCACAGGCACTAGTTTCTCCAAAACCTTTTTGCCATCAAAGGCATCATTTGGTTTTGGCTCAAAATGATCTACTCCATGGCAAGCCACTTCATGCCCTTCTTCAAAAATCCTTTTAATCAACTTCGGTGCACCATTAGCAAAGTTCGCGGTACAAAAAAACGTCGCACTCACCCCATTGTTTTTTAACACATCAAGAATTTTTTCTAATCCTTCACTAGAAACTTTTACTCCTCGTTCCAAAGAAATATCCTGCCCATGTTCGCGTGGCAAATCAAATTCTTCTACGTCAAAGCTTAGCAAAACCTTATTCATTAAACTTCTCTTCTTTTTCAATCACATAAAGTGGTCTATTCTTCGATTCAGTATGAATCTGCGAAATATAAAGTGCTGTAATAGACTGCGAAATCAAAACCAAGCCCACCAAAAACGACACAAACACGCTCATCGCCACTGCACCACTCCAATCAAGATTCAAAGGATCGCCCATAATATACTGTTGTATCAATATAAACAACCCAAACAAAATTGAAGTAATAGTAATAAAAACACCAATGTAACCAAATATCACCAGTGGGGTTCGCGAAGTTGAAGCCATACTATCACCAGCCACCGTCATCAAACGCTTAAAGCTATATGTCGGTTTGCCGCCTATTCTTCCCTTCGTCTGAACTTTTATGTACTCCTGAGGGAAACCAAGCCAGTCGATTAACCCACGAGCCAACCTATTTCTTTCGGTGAACTTGTTAAACTCGGCCACTACCGCTTTATCCAACAAACGAAAATCCATTGCTCCTACCACTATATTTTTATTGCCAAATAATCTCATCATCGCATAGTATAGTCCCGATGCCAAACGATGTTTAGTAGTGTTATGGCCTCGCACCGCCGTCACAACCTTCGCACCAGCATTCCACTTTTCTATCATTTTTGGGATTACATTTACAGGATGTTGTCCATCCGCGTCAATCATAATTACCGCATCTCCACTCGCTTTGGAAAGTCCAGCCGAAAGCGCCTCTTCTTTCCCAAAATTCCTAGAAAAACTAATCAGCCTAGTCGGAAACTTGTGCAGTATTTCTGAGCTATGAATATTATCCAAAGTCTTATCACTAGAACCATCATTTACAATAATTATTTCGTACTTTTCATCTCCAGAAGATAGTATAGGCAATAATTCCATATCTAGAAAATTTTTAATTCCTGCTTCCTCGTTAAAAACTGGTACTACGATAGAAATCATTTTTTTCATGCCTTCATTATACCATAGGTAATAAATGCTATAATATACACATGAGCAAGCGTCTGGAAAAAATAATAAGCATTGCGCTATATTCGCTCCCTGCTATTTTTTTCATCGTCTGTTATTTTCTCATCATTACTTCTGGTGAAGATATATTACAAGGTGCCGAAACCACACCAGACGTTATCGGCGACGGTGTCGCTGCGTTTAATCATTCTTCCAGGCTTGCAGATATGTATGCTTGGTCCGTCATAAACTTCTTCAATTATTCATTCAAATTTGGTCCAGACACATTTTTCCGCCTCATCGATGTTTTTGCAGCACTAAGCCTCTTTTACATAATCACTTATATTGCATTAAAACGTCGTCCAAAACTAACCATAAAAGATGCTTCCATTTTTAATCTAAGCTTTCTTTTCGTTTTTCTCACTCAACACGGTTACACGCTATATTCCGGTTTTTCCGCGATTCATAACTATTTATTCATCGCTTTCTTTACATTATTATTTGCGGTATTTTTTATTCGCGACTTATGGGGCAGACATGCCTGCCCATTCAAAAACAAATCACTCCAAAAGCTTTTTCATTTCTTTATGTTTATTCTTGGTTTTATTTTTGGTTTTTCATCAAACGTTACTTCAATCGTATTTTTGCTCACAATAATCGTATATATAATATATCTCGTTATCAAAAAAGAGAAACTTAAAATTAAAGAATTCATCTTTTCGTGGCGCGGAGCATCTATACTTGGCATTTTGCTCGCTCTTGCATTAATCTATTTAGTTGGTAACGGCTTATCCGACTATGAAGCATCCAGTGACTATGTAGTTACTTATGATTTTTTACCTATTTCTGATATTTTTGGAAACCCGCTTAATTCCATCAAACGAGTAATTATTCACAATTTCAAAAACTTTGGGCGTTTCGTTATTCCATTCATTATCGCCCTTGTCCCAACATTAATTGCATATTTCACATTAAAAAAGAAAAAGCTACTTGGACCCACTAAATTCAATAAATACGATAAACGATTTATTTTCTTAATAATCACTTTTGTTGTTTTGCATATCCTCATTTTTTCGCAAATCGCTTACCCTACCAGACTGGTCCTTCCAGCCTATCTACTCGCCATCGCAGTATTCTTATTCATTCTTCTAAGACTCATTAATCCAAAATCGTTCCAAATACACATTTTTATAACACCACTATTATTAATACTTAGCCTCGCCATCCTTGTCATCCGCACATATTTTACATTGGATTATCGTGCAAAGGTATTACCAACTTTAGAATCCATCCGTACTAGTTCAGAAAATTCATTATGTATTCCCAAAGCAATTGTTGATTCCAAAAACCTTCCTATTATTCACCTTGGCCAAGATGGTTTTCTTGCCGAATGGGCCATCCCACAAACAGTCTATAACAAAACTGTTACTATCTGCGAGTTTCAAAAGTAATGTATAATAAAACATATGGAAGAAAAAAAGACAGAAAAGACCAAGAAACCTCATCACGCTAGCCGATATTTGATAATTGGCATTATTGTTACATTATTTAATTTTGTTCTTTACACAATTCTTGCTCGTGTTATTAATAACAACGAATTATTATGGCTCTCCACACTTATAGCAACATTCGTCACGATCTTTGTGGCCTTCTTCCTCCACTCAAAAATAACATGGAAAGAACGCAACCCAGGCAAACTCGGTATTTATAAATTTTTCATCTGGAACCTTTTGTCTGCTTTTGCAATTGGTCCATTCTGTACTTGGATTTTTAGCATGCTCACTCCACTCTACGATTTTGCATATAATATTTCTTCTGCCATGCACCTTCCTTTTGACTATAATTTCGTCCAAAGCACTGGCGCTTTTGTTCTTACGTCTGCAGTAGCTATGGTACTAAACTTTCTTTTCTACGACAAACTTGTCTTTAGCAAGAAAAAAGAGAAAGAAAAGGAGGAGGAAGAAGAAAAATGAAAATCTTAGTCACTGGTGGCACTGGTTATATCGGCTCTCATGTGGTAGTCGAACTACTAAACCAAAACCACGAAGTAGTCATAGTAGATAACTTAATAAATAGCAAAATCTCCGTCCTAGATTCTATCGAAAAACTCACCGGCAAAAAACCAGTTTTTTATCAAATAGATTTACTCGATAAAAGCGCACTAGAAAAAGTATTTGAAGAAAACAACATCGAACTCGTCATGCATTTTGCCGCACTCAAATCCGTTTCCGAATCGACCGAAAAACCTCTTCTCTACTACACAAACAATATCACCGGCACACTCAACTTATTTGAATCCATGCAAAAACACAACATACCAAATTTTGTTTTTTCATCATCCGCAACAGTATATGGCAATGTAGAAGGCGGTGAATGTATCGAATCGCTCCCTACCGGTCAAGGTATTACCAATCCATATGGCAAAACAAAGTATATGATGGAAGAAATCATGAAAGATCTCGCTTCATCTTGGTCAGATTTTTCATGTATTGCTCTCCGTTATTTTAATCCAGTTGGAAACCATCCATCTGGATTAATTGGTGAAGACCCAAATGGTATTCCAAACAACCTTATGCCTTACGTTATGAAAGTTGCAAAAGGCGAATTGCCAATACTATCAGTATATGGCAACGATTATTCCACACCAGACGGCACCTGTCTTCGCGACTATATCCACGTTGTCGATTTGGCCAAAGGTCACCTCGCCACAATTAAAGATCTAAAGCCAGGATTCAAAGCCATTAATCTTGGTACAGGCAAACCTACTTCGGTTCTTGAAATAATCGCGGCCTTCAACAAAGCAAGCGGCAAAGATTTACCATACCAAATCGCCCCACGCCGTGCCGGAGACTTACCAATCCTATTTGCAAACCCATCACTCGCAAAAACAGAGCTCGGTTGGCACACTGAACTCACTATCGAAGACGCCATGAGAGACACTCTTAATTTCCTAAACCACCAACAAATATGATAAAATAGTCTATATGGCAATCCCTAATTTTCTGTATAAGAAAAACCGTGTTCTCTTAAAAGAGCTCACGAAAACAGATTTTAAACTGCGCTACCAAAACTCAGTACTCGGATATCTCTGGGCTCTTCTCCGCCCACTTATGATGTTCGCAATTCTTTATGTCGTCTTTGCCAAACTCCTTAGGTTTGGAGGAGACATACCACATTATCCAGTCTATCTACTTACCGGCACAGTATTGTGGAGCTTTTTCACAGAATGCACTATGCAAGGTATCCAAGCAATTGTCCAACGTGGTGAACTACTTCGTAAAATTTGTTTTCCAAAATATATCGTAGTTGTTTCTGCCACGCTTACTGCAGTTATAAATCTTTTAATAAACCTAGTAGTGGTGATGATCTTTGCCCTCATCAATGGTGTTACTCCAAGCCCAACTTGGCTTCTTGTCCCACTTTTAGTATTTGAGCTCTATACATTCGCACTGGGCATTTCCTTCCTACTAGGCGCTATCAACGTTAAATTCCGCGACATCACCTCAATCTGGGAAGTTCTCATTCAAGCACTATTCTATGCTATTCCTGTTATTTATCCAATTACTATGATCGCTTCCACTTCTTCAATTGCAGCTAAAATTATTCTACTCAACCCAATCGCGCAAGTTATCCAAGACGTCCGCTATTGCCTAATCACCAACGAAACCATCACTATCTGGAATTACGTTGGAAATATCTTCTTGCAACTCATCCCATTTGCAATTGTTACAATTATTCTAATCTGGGGTTCTTGGTATTTCCGTAAAAAATCTAAACGCTTCGCGGAGGAAATATAATGCAAAACGACGTCGTTATATCAGTAAAAAACATCCACAAAAGTTTCCGCCTCCCCACTGAACGCGCATTTGGATTAAAACAAGCAATCTTTTACCGTCTAAAAGGCATCAAAGGCTACAAAGAACAAAAAGTTCTTAATGGTATCAGCCTAGATATCCACCGCAACGAATTCATTGGTATAGTTGGTCGCAACGGTTCTGGTAAATCTACTCTCTTAAAATCTCTCGCCAAAATTTATTTCCCAGAAAAAGGAACAATCGACATTAGCGGCAATTTAGTCCCGTTCATCGAGCTTGGCGTCGGTTTCAACCCAGAGTTATCCGGACGAGACAATGTTTATTTGAACGGTGCCCTTCTAGGTTTTAGCAACAAAGAAATGGACGCGATGTACGACGACATTGTAGAATTTGCAGAACTTCGTCCATTCATGGATCAAAAACTCAAAAACTTCTCATCAGGCATGCAAGTACGTTTAGCATTCTCGATTGCAATTCGCGCCAAAGGCGACATCCTTCTTCTAGACGAAGTCCTTGCGGTTGGAGACGCTGCTTTCCAGAAAAAATGCAATGATTACTTTGAAAAAATTAAAGGCAAGCAAACTATTATCCTCGTCACCCACTCAATGGAAAACGTAAGACAATTTTGCACCCGTGCAATACTAATTGAAAACGGCAAAGTCGCCGTCGACGGAGATCCAAACAAGGTAGCAAAAGCATATGAAAAACTTTGGAGCTAAAATTCTATCATTTTTAAAAACCTACAAAAAAGAATCTTGTTTAATTTTGTTTTTCACGGTTTTAAACATTATGTTCCTTGGTCTTAATTTTGCCAAAGCAGAGCATAGATTCGGAAAAACTTTCATTTTACTAGCCACTATATCAATAGTTTTAGAAGCTATTACTTGTTTTATTCTTTTTTATGCAAAAAAGAAAAATTGGAAAATAGAAAAACTATTTCTATTTCTAGGCTTATTAATTGGTATTCTTTATGTTTTCGCAATTCCAGTCGGTAGAGCCCCAGACGAAGAATCGCACTTTTTCCGAGTTTATGAACTTTCTCGTGGCAATTTCATTACTGCCACTCATACCGATACAGGTCGCGCCGGTAGCATTGGTCCAACCAACGTAGATGAAACTGTCCGCCAAATTTCAACACAAAATGCCACTTATAGCGATATGCTTCATTACTCTACTATTCAAGCAGATGAAAGCAAAGAAGATATTATCATTACTAGCGCGTATGGTTATAATATTATCAATTATCTACCTCAAACCGTAGGTATGACTATCGGCAACGGTCTTCACTTACCATTTATTATTTCCGGCTACATTGCAAAACTTTTTAATCTTATCACCTGTATCGTTATTCTCTTCTTCTGTATAAAATACACTCCTATACTAAAGAAATTCATTTTCTTCATTACATTCCTCCCGTCCACGATGCAATCAATGTCTTCCTTATCAGTAGACGGGTTAATTTTCGCAGCAGCAATTGCATTAATTAGTTTTGTACTTTATGCTAGATATTCACTCAAAAAACCTCTTACCACAAAACAGCTACTACTCGCACTTACAATTTGTATTTTCTTGTCTGCCGGAAAGATTATCTACGGCCTAATATGTTTGCTATTATTCACAATACCAAAAGAGCGTTTTAGCAGTAATAGAAGAAAGCTAATGACCATCTTTGCTATTGGCGGTATCACTTTAGTAGTCACCATGGTTTGGTTCTTTATCAAACCATCATCTGTGGCCGCTACAGATTCAGCCGCCCAAATTTCAGCTATCATTAATAACCCCCTCCGCTTTGGCGGAATAATACTTAATTCATTCTCCACATATGCCAATCTTTATATCGGTGGTGCACTTGGTCAATATCTCGAGTGGTTTAATGTTGTACTATCACCACTCTTTGCCATTCTCTTCTACACTGTAATGGTTATTCTCGTCATCGATGCTCGACAAACTTTCCGTATCAACCGCGCCTTCAAAAATATCCTTGTTTGGTCATCGCTCATTATCTTCCTTTCCACTTTTGTATTCATGTTTATTACTTGGACGCGTACTGGAGAAACATTAATCGATGGTGTTCAAGGGCGCTATTTCCTCCCAATACTTCTCGCAATTCCTATTGCCTTTATTGCTTCTCAAAAAGGAAAAGAATCCCATCTTATCAAACCCGAATCATTTGGCAGTAATTTCTTATATATAATAATAGTGTCCGAATCAATCTACGCCTTACTCACCATAGCCTGTTCGCATATTTAAAAGAACAGTGTTATAATATTAGATAATGCAAAGTCCAAAAATATTACTTATTATTCCAGCTTTTAATGAGGAAAAAACAATTCAATACACCCTAGACACCGTCAAGGCAACAAAATATGATCATATCATCATTAATGACGGTTCAACCGACAATACCGAATCTATCCTTCGCAAAAGCAATGCAAATTACATCGACGTCTTTTCTAATCTAGGCATTGGTGGAGCTGTCCAAACCGGCTACAAATACGCCCACGAAAACAATTACGATATTGCCATCCAGTTTGATGCAGATGGCCAACACGACATTTCATATATTGATTCTTTAGTAGAACCAATTATAAAAGGCGAGGCAAACCTTGTCATTGGTTCATGTTTCGTCGACAAAAAAGCCAAGAACCAACGTTCATCCAGAATTCGCAGAATAGGTATTTGTTTCTTATCAAATTTTATTCTCATTATGTCTGGCGGCAAACGCATCTACGACCCTACATCTGGATTTCGCGCTGCAGACCGTAATATCATCGAGCGCTTCGCAGAAAACTACCCAGTAGAATATCCAGAACCAGTCTCAAACTATGAACTACTTCGTAGCAAAAAATACAAAATCAAGGAAGTCCCCGTAAAAATGAATAAACGTGCCGGCGGTAAATCAAGTATCCGCTCCTGGAAAAGCGCCTACGCTGCTTTTAATGTTATGTTTTCAATTTTAATATTAAGTTTAGGAAGGAAAAAATATGACTAAATTACAAATCGAAATGTCTATCGCAGCAGTAATTCTACTATTCATTATAATCTTGTGCCTAAAAAGGAACTCACTTTCAATTAAAAACTCAGTAGCATGGCTCCTCCTCCCAATTGTTTTTATTATCATAGCAGTATTCCCTGGTCCACTCGAATCATTTGCAAAATGGATGGGTTTCGAGACGCTATCCAACTTTATTTTTCTAGTATCTATTGCTCTTCTTATTATTGTCTGTTTTTCTCTCGCCATTACGACAAGCAAGCAACAATCTCAAATCACCAAACTCATTCAGGAAGTATCAATTTTAAAAAAATCTAGTAATGACAAACCAAAAAAATAATCTCCACACGTTCGTAGTTCTCGCATACAAAGAAAGCGAATATCTAGAAAAATGTCTAGAATCCGTCACGAATCAAAACTATCCTAGCGAAGTAGTTATTGCGACCACTACTCCAAACGACCACATCAAAAAACTCGCAAAAAAGTACGGTCTAAACATAGTGACTGGCAAGCACACCAATATTGGCGGCGATTTTGATTTCGCAAAAAACGCTAGCACCACGGAGCTTATTACCGTAGCTCATCAAGACGACACCTACGACAAATCATATTCCGAAAGAATCGTAAACGCATACAAAAAACACCCAAAGTCATCTATTATTTTTTCCAATTACTACGAAATACGAGATGGCAAAAAAATCTACAAAAACACTCTTCTAAAAATTAAACGGATTCTCCTAACCCCTGTCTCAATTAATAAAAGCGCAAAATCCACCTGGCGAAAACGCCTAATTCTAAGGTTTGGTAATTCTATCTGTTGCCCAGCAGTAACATTTGTCACTAAAAACTGTCCAAAAAACGTTTTCTCATCAATCTATCAGTGTAACGTAGACTGGCACGCGTGGGAGACTTTAAGCCGTAAAAAAGGTAGTTTTACCTATATCAAAGAACCTCTTATGGGGCACCGCATTTCGGAAGAATCTACCACTTCCGAAATCATCAAAAACGGTATTCGCACTAAAGAAGATTATGAAATCTTTAAGCGCTTCTGGCCAAAGCCTATTGCAAAGGCTCTAACCAAATTCTACCAAAAGAGTGAGAAATCTAATTCTCTAAAGTAGCAAGGAATCTCTTAACAGCATCCTTCCAATCCGGAAGTGGAGTAAAGCCATTCTCTACTAATTTTGATTTATCAAGTCTAGAGTTAAATGGTCTTTTTGCGACAGACTCACCATATTCAGCTGTAGTCACACGATTCACCTTCACGTCCATACCAGTTTGACGATAGATTTCTTCGGTAAAGTCTGCCCAAGAAATATAACCGCCTTCATTCGTAGCATGATAATAACCGAATTTATCAGTTTCAATCATGTCTACAAGAAGTCTTGCAAGATCCACGGTATAAGTAGGTGTACCAATTTGGTCGTCCACCACCCGTACTTCTGGATGAGTCTTGCCAACCTCAATCATAGTTTTGATAAAGTTTTTGCCATTCCTACCAAATACCCAAGCAATACGCACTATAAAGTATTTTTCCAGAGTCTCAGCTACCGCCAATTCCCCGTCCAACTTAGATTGTCCATACACATTTAGTGGTGCATAGTTTTTATCATCCGGCTGCCATGGACGTTCACCTTGACCATCAAACACATAGTCAGTAGAAATGTAAACAAACTTAGCACCCACTTCTTTTGCTACTTCCGCCAAGTTACGAGTGCCATCCACGTTTACGGCACGTACCACATTTAGATTCTTCGGGTCTTCAGCTGCATCCACATTAGTCCAAGCCGCACAGTGTACAATTACGTCTGGATTAACTTCTTTTACCACCTGAAAAACCTTTTCTTTGTCTGTAATATCTAGAATTACATGTTCAAACTCAGCATCGGAATCAGACCTATCTGCGCCAATACCAGTATATCCACGCCTAGCAAGCTCTTCCATCACATCAAAACCAAGCTGTCCGCTTGTACCAGTTACAAGTACTTTCATTCATTTACCTCCGTACATCTTTTCGTAATAGTTTTGGTAATCACCAGAAATAATTTCTTCCCACCATTCTTTGTGATCCAAATACCACTTAATAGTTTTTACGATACCATTCTCAAATTTCGTCTCTGGCTCCCAACCAAGCTGGGTCTTGATCTTGGTAGGATCAATCGCATAGCGCCTATCATGGCCTTTGCGGTCTTCTACAAACTGGATCAAGCTTTCTGGCTTACCAAGTTCTTTCAAAATCAACTTCACAATGTCAATGTTTGCCATTTCATTGTGGCCGCCTACGTTATATACTTCGCCCACGCAATCTGCATGAATAATCATATCAATCGCCTTACAGTGGTCCTCTACATATAGCCAGTCGCGCACATTGAGACCGTCGCCATACACTGGCAAAGGTTTATCGTTTAATGCATTAATTATCATCAGTGGAATTAATTTTTCTGGGAAGTGATATGGACCGTAGTTGTTAGAACAACGAGAAATCGTAACAGGAAGACCATAAGTCCTGTGGTATGCCATCACGACTAAATCTGCCGAAGCCTTTGATGCAGAATATGGAGAAGAAGCGTGAAGGTTTGTAGTCTCAGTAAAGAACAGATCTGGGCGGTCCAAAGGCAAATCTCCATACACTTCATCCGTAGACACTTGGTGGTAGCGCTCTACACCATACTTTTTGCAAGCATCCATCAATACTTCTGGGCCAAGCACGTTAGTTTCTAGGAATAATTTCGGATCACGAATCGAACGGTCTACGTGAGATTCTGCTGCAAAGTTCACTACAATATTTGGGTGTTCTTCTTCAAATAACTTTTCTACCGCTTCTGCGTCGCGAATATCTGCCTTTACAAAACGAAAGTTTGGATTCTCCATTGCCTTTTTTAGCGTAGAGAGATTCCCCGCATAAGTGAGCGCATCAAGACATACAATCCTATAATTAGGATATTTCTTTAGCATGTAGTACACAAAGTTTGAGCCGATAAACCCAGCCCCACCTGTTACAATGATAGTTTTCTTGTCCATTAAACCTCCTTAAATTTAAAATCTAGCTCAGCGAGTGTTGGATGCTTCAAATCTTTTTCAGACAAAGTAAGCTCAGTATCTACTTCTGGCCACTTTATACCAGCCGAATCATACATAATACCACCTTCATCCTCTGGGTGATATAATTCATCACATTTATATGCAAACTCCGCCTTGTCGGAAACTACCAAAAACCCATGCGCAAACCCACGTGGTATCATTAGTTGCTTCTTGTTCTCCGCAGAAAGAAGCGCACCTACCCATTTACCAAAAGTAGGAGAACCTTCGCGAAGGTCCACTGCTACATCGAATACTTCACCAGACAGCACGCGCACGAGCTTGGCCTGCGGATAATTCTTTTGGAAGTGTAAACCACGAAGTACACCTTTGCGAGATGATGATTGATTGTCCTGCACAAACTTATAGTTTAATCCTGCTTCGTTAAAATCAGCTTCGCTATAAGTCTCCATAAAATATCCGCGTTCATCCCCAAAAACTGTCGGCTCAATAATATATACACCTTCGATATCTGTCTTATTAAATACAAACTTCCCCATTAGTCCTTAATCCTTCCTTCTGCAACTGCCATCAAATGCTGGCCATAGGCCGTCTTCTTGTATTTCTCTGCCGAAGCCAAAATCTCTTCCTTAGAAATCCAGCCGTTACGATAAGCGATCTCTTCTGGAGAAGCAATTTGGATACCTTGGCGTTTTTCGATTGCTCGTACAAAATCAGATGCTTCTGCAAGTGAATCAATCGTACCAGTATCTAGCCATGCAAACCCACGATCAAGTAGCTGCACATCCAAAGTTTGTTCGTTTAGATACATTTCGTTAAGAGTGGTAATCTCTAGTTCACCACGAGCAGAAGGTTGAATCACTTTTGCCTTTTCAGAAACACCAGCTGGATAGAAATATAGCCCTGTTACCGCATAATTGCTCTTTGGGTTTTCTGGTTTTTCTTCAATCGATACAGCACGCCAATCTTGGTCAAATTCCACTACACCAAATCTCTCTGGGTCATTTACATAATAACCAAACACTGTGGCTCTACCCTCAACCGCATCGTTTGTTGCATTCTTCAAAATATCCGTAAATCCAGAACCATAGAAAATATTGTCTCCCAATACCATTGCACAAGGCTCGCCATTAATAAACTCTTCGCCAAGGATAAACGCCTGCGCCAGGCCATCTGGAGAAGGTTGCACTTTGTAGGAAAGATTTAACCCCATCGCCTTACCATCACCCAGGAGTCTTTCAAAGTTTGGCAAATCATCTGGCGTAGAAATAATCAAAATGTCACGAATACCCGCCAACATCAAAGTAGAAAGCGGATAATAAATCATAGGTTTATCATAAACCGGCAACATCTGCTTAGATGTTCCAAGTGTTAGCGGATAAAGCCGCGTACCGGACCCGCCGGCGAGTATAATTCCCTTCATAAAACTCCTTTTCTCTATTTTACCACATTTTGCGTATCAAAATTAATACTCCCCCCAAAACAGTATTAAATTCTATCTGTTACATTGTTCCTTGTGGCTGTTGAGGCTCATCAGTTACAACTATAACATTGTTCCTGTTATGTTTCTTTTTTACAATCATAATACTAACTACAGCAACAATCACTACCGCAGCTGCAGATGCCGATATTGCAATAATCATAGGGGTCTTATCCTCGCTAGCACCAGATACATACTTTGAGTCAATTTTACCAGAAGTCATTACATAATTTGAGTTATGTGCAATATAAAATTCATAGAATCCTTTATCGTTATAAGATAAGTCAGACTCTACTAGCTCAAACATACCAGATTCATCATTATAATAATAAATGTTTACATTCTCACGATGCAAGATATTAGAAATAAACTTTGTGTCATAGACTTTTATCAAGCATTTACCCGGAAGATCGCCGTTTTCTGGAAAGTCTAGCACTAGTCCATTTGAAACCTTACCATCCGCAAAGCTTGCATCACCGACATTATATATCTTTGTGCTTACATCAACTTGTTTTGAATTTTCTACATCCAAACCGTTGAACATCCACTCATAATCAGCATAACTAATAATTAAAGTCTTATTTACACCTTTTATCGCATCAAATGTTTCTTTTCTAATGATTGGATTTTCATTCGCATTTACTTCAATAACAATGTTATCTTCTAACTCTTTTATTTTGTTTATGATTTCGTCTGTTATTTTGTTATTATCAAAAGCCAACAAATCACCATCAGCAATTGTATTACTTACAGTTATAGTTGAAGTAAAGTCAAAATGCTTTATTCCGTAGTTATCACTCCCTTTTCTAAATTGATATTTTTCACCGTTTTCGTCTTTCAAAATTGCATAACCAAGTTCGTATGTACCCTCACCCGTCGTAAACGGAACTACAAAATATGGGCTGCTAGTATCTAACCCCTTTAGATTTACCGTCATGCTTTCTTTGTCATTATTGAAAATCAACGTTGCAGAAGAAAGCTTCTTTGTAGATTCTATTGTTACATTAACTTTTCCGTTTAGACCAACTGTTTCTGGAGAAATGCTAATTGATTTTAGAATGCTCTCACCATCGGTATTGCCAGAATCACTAGTGGAGCTACTTCCACTATTATCAACTAGATTAAACTCAACATTATAGTTTAGCTTTTTTGTAGTTTGATCTTCTGGATTAATACTATAATGCACAAACTTGTTGCTATCATTTGGATTCAAGAAAACATCTGAAATTTGATATTCACCAAGAGTTAAACTTTGTCCACCGCTAATTGGTAAATCAATCGTATATTCGGAGTTCGCATTTACACTCACCAGTGCTTTTGCAGATGGAAAATCTTTGTTGCGAATCAAAACAGTAGCAAATGGCACTTCTTGATCTGTAGTTAGTCTTAGTTTGATCTCGCTATCGAATTGTATATCTTTTTCGCTAAGCAATTCAAAACCAGTAATAGATGCCTGCTCTTTAATGTGAACGGTATTCTTACCCATTGGATTCATGTATGGCCCACCTCCAGTCATGCTATATGTGACTAATCCTTTAGAATCCGAGACATCCAAAATATTCATACTGTATGTTGTGCCAGCCTGCATTGTACTTGGAATCTCAAAATAAGGACTATTTGAATTAATATCCTTTAGCGACAACGAAACATAGCTATAGTTTTCATTTAAGAAATATCCAACAATTTTAGTTGAATCATCTTTTTCCGTCATATATAAATCAACATAAAGTTTGTCACCAATCTCAGCCTCACTATTCTTGAAATATAGAGCAGTGATATTATAGAATGGCTCTACGCCATGGACTATTCCAACAAACGAAAAAGTAGCCATCGTCAACATAAAAACGAATGCCACCATCACAAATAACTTCTTCTTCATTTTCCTCCTTTTAAACAAAGCAATTCCTTGTTTAAAACTTAATCTTTTACATTATTATAGTGCATTTCGTATTATTATTAAACCACTAAACCGAAATACCATGCTCTATGGATACGCGCATCTCTTCCTCATCCATAAAACCAACCATTTTTTCGTCCAAATTATACTGTTTTTTTATCATCTTGTGAAGTTGCCGAATCTCATCAAAATGCGAACGGTTTTCGCGAGACTTACGCGTTACACTTCCACCATGTACACGGAATTTATTATATGCTTTATGGCTATACGCGATTTTACCGCCCTCAAGAATCTTCAAATATAGGTACCAATCGCCTACTTGTTTAAATTTCGCCGCTTCATCAAGTAGGTCTAAAATCTTTTTGTCATTTTTAAATATTACCGCCGATACATTTGGAATAGTACAGCGAATTGCCATAATTTCCTTTATCTCATCCTCACCATTTTTTATATAACTCTTCTTGTAATGACCGAGTCTTTCCTTATCGCGCGAAAAACGAAAATTAGGAGCTATCATCAAACCTTTTCCATTTATCACCATCGACTCTGTATATGACAACACTACTTTATCATCTTCAAAGCCTTTCATCACCTCTTCTAGAAAATGTTTATTTGATAAGTCATCCGCCTCCGCAATCCAAATATAATCTCCCTTGGCAATCTCAAAAGCTTTTTTCCATTGCAAAATCGCCTTACCAGAGTTTTGCTCATTTTTGATATATTTTATACTCGTTCCCTTGATCATCTCATTGATTATTTCGTCACTATTATCCGTAGAACAATCATCTAAGATAATGAATTCATGAATTGGGTAAGTCTGATTCAAAATCGACCTTATTCGCTTTTTTAAAAACTTTGCATAGTTATAGTTCGGTACAATTACAGACACTTTCTTACTTCGTGAAGTAGTCATATGCCTCCTCAATTTCTTTTAAGAATACTTTGCCAGTATAATTTTCTAACGCATACTCACGCGCAATCTTTGCAATTCTCTTATTCTCCTCAGGATGACTATAAAGATAATCTAATTTATTATGCCATTCATTGCTTTTCGCCAAAAACCCATTTTCTCCATCCGAAATAGAATTCTTAAAAGAATAAGTCGGAGAGGCAACTGTAGTTGTTTTCACTAATCCAGCCTCAAAAAACTTTAACTCCGATTTGCAATTAGTAAAATCATTTATAAGTAGTGGCGCAATATTTACATCAACCCCGGCCATCAGAGAAAGTAACTCTAGATAACCTACTGGTTGCATTACCCTAATTCTTCCATTTTCAATCAAGCTTTTGGCTTGCTTCGAAAAATCCATATATCCTACTACCAACAATTTTGCATCTTCATGCTTCTCTAAAAACCTAGATATTTCCTGCTCAACCATCCTGAAATCATTTGTATGTGTAGGCGAACCGCTAAAGTATCCAACCAAAAACTCTTTCCTATTCTTGTCTGTCAGTTCCTTTGCTTTTCTTATCTGCTCATCATCAAGTGAATTTCTAATCACCCTATAAGGTTTTTTGAAAGTCCTTTTTATTTTCTTACCCAGAAAATCATTTGTCACAATAAAGCCATCAACTCTTTTCGCAATCCTTCTTATACCCCAAAAGTATCCTACCCAATAAAACACATTTTTACTATTGGTAGACTTCATCAAAACAGGCAATTCTTTATAATCAAATATTAAATCATCTAAATCAAACAAAACTCTTTTACTTGCTTGGTGGGCTTTTTTTATAAATTCCGGCATGACGCCGTCTTTTGAAGTTTGTCTTTCAATTACAACCAATTCTGCATCGTTTAAAAGTTTTTCTGCTTTACCTAATTCAGACTTCAAAAAAACTTCAACCTGCCAACTACCACCTTTTTCTAATGCCTGTTTTACATTCTTGCAACGGTAACGATATTGTGCACTCTTTTTGTCTTCAACTATATATAATACTGTTTTCTTTATTGCTTGGCTCATTTATAGAGCTCCAATACTTCTTTTTCAAGTTTTTTCCAATCTCGACCCTGGACTGTCTTTTTTGCACCATTCATTATATTCTCTCTAAGCCCTTCATTCTCCACCAACATATTAATCTTTTTCACGGCATCATCAATATCACCTTGCTTGTAGAGTAAACAGTTTTCTTTATCTACCAAATATTCCACATTCCCACCATTCGGAGCAACAACTGCAAAACCCCCAGTTGCCATCATCTCAAGTGGTGGATAAGAGAAACTCTCCAGAATACTAGATTTTAGTAGTATATCATTCTCACCGTAAACCCTCCCAATTTCATCGTGAGGTACTTTATGATAAAAACGATCAACATGGTACCATTTCTTTGGTTCCCCCTCATATGAAAGATATGCAATTTCAAATTTTTCCTTATCTAGCTTTTCAACAATCTTAAAACTTTCATCCACATTCTTATAATGATCGGCCGAATTGCCTTCAACCAAAATCTTTATTTTCCCGTTAAACGGTCTTTCTTTAACTTCAAACCTTTTTACGTCAATTCCGTTATGTGCAATCTTGGCATTTTTTCCATATTTCTTACTAAGCCAATCTTTACACCATTCAGAAATAGTAATATATTCCACATCTAATGCATTATATGTGGCATTAGCATCTCTTTTTACCGCAGAACCATATTCGCAAAAATCAGTTTCGAAATTCTGCACCAAATACATCTTCTTGTGCGCATCAGGATACTTTTTTACGAACTTCAAAGTAGTATAAAGCGTGGCAACCATCGCATAAAACCTAGCCTGAAACTTATACTTCTTTGCACTTACTACATTTACTTCACCATCTTCATTCTTTATGTTCTCATTCTTCTTCTCCATATTGATTATTGTGACATCTGCACCATTTTCTCTAAGAATATTACAATGTTTTATTACGACATTCACGCCACCACTAATATTTGTCGATGGTAGTACAAAAGCATAGCTTTTTGACATTTTAGATTCAACAAATTCTGTTACCCCAAAACCAGAATAAGTAGTAACGCAGTTTTCAAGCACATACTTATGTGCGTTTTCAGCTATTTCTTTACCCTTATATCTATCCACAATCAAAGACTTCATTGCCTCATACCAATCATTTTCCGTATCGCAAAGAATGCCAGTTTTACCGTTTTTAATCATTGTTTTAAAAGCGCCAAAATTAGATGCAACAGTAGGAGTTTTACAAAGCGCAGCCTCCACCCACTTGTTCTCTGATTTTGCCTCGTTAAAAACAGATTCTGTCAATGGAGCAAGATTAATATCGAGTCCTGCAATTACTTTTGGTAAATCCAACCAACTGCCAAACGGCTCAGTAATAATCCTTTCAGAAAACTTATTAAACTCTTTTGGCAAATCCAAAAAACCTACAATCTTCAGTTTAACATCGCTATATTCTTCCATTATTTTTAGAAGTGGTTTTTTAATCAAATCAAAATCGGGATTGTGTGTAATGCTGCCACTAAGATAACCAATTGTTATGTCGCTATGCAATCTTTTTTCATTCTTAATTGCATTAAGAGATAACTCCACCATCTTCTCACTAGCAGTGTTCCTGTTGATATATACTTCTTTCGAAAAACGTTTTCTAAGCTCTCTCGCCAATGCCTCCGTGGTCGTTATGACATAGTCGCACATCTTTAATGTTTCACCCATACGTACTACACCATCATCATAAACTGCCTTATCTTCCTTATTCATCTGCTGCACAAAAGGAATTGTGTCGGTATAGTATTTATCAACGACGAGATCATCAATATCAAAAAATACTCTTTTATTAAAATACTTCGCTTTTTCTATAAACTCCTTTACTTCTGGCGTAATTGGACAGCGAAAAAAAACAAAGGTACGGTAGTATTTAAGTCTATCGAGCTTCAAATTAGTATAAAACACCTTATCAACAGACAAACCATTCGATTCAAACTGTTCCATTTGATGATCTATACGATATCTCTCAGGATGTGGCAATGTGCATCCATTTATAAACAAGACGTCCTTATACTTTGGCTTTCTATTCATCTTTGATGAATTAAAAATAATGTATCTTCTTGTCTTTGCGGCCAGAGATACTACGCCTTCATCTTTTAGAGTTTGTTTTACTTTACTTGCTAAATGCCCCACATTCTTCATATAAGTATTTTAGCAAATAACAGATGATTTTTCCAGAGTATAAAATGTTCTTTTTTCCATTTTTAAGGTATAATACCTATATGAAAGAGTATGATTTGTTGGTGGTGGGTGCAGGGATTTTCGGGCTCACTATCGCAGAGAGAGCAGCGACCGTCCTTAATAAAAAAGTTCTGGTTATAGATAAAAGAAGTCACATAGGCGGTAATTCTTATTCCGAATTCGATCCAGAAACAGGTATCGAGTGTCACAAATATGGAGCTCATATTTTTCACACATCGGACAAAGAGGTGTGGGAATACGTTAATCAATTTGACGATTTTACCAATTATGAACATCGTGTCTATACGGTTCACAAAAATGAAGTTTTTCCTTTGCCAATCAATTTGGGTACAATTAATCAATTCTTTAGGGCAAACTATTCGGCAGAACAAGCAAAAATGCTAATCAAAGAACAAGCCAAAAAAGCTCCAGATAATCCTTCCAATTTAAAAGAACAAGGGATTTCACTAATTGGAAAGCCATTGTTTGAAGCATTTATTATGAATTACACAGCCAAACAATGGCAAACACCACCAGAAAAACTCGACAAAAGCATCATCAATCGTCTACCTGTCAGGTTTAATTATAATAATCGCTATTTTTCAAATACCTACGAAGGGCTACCAAAGAGTGGCTACGGTAATTTCTTTAACAAAATGGTTAGCTCCGTTAAAAACTCGGTAGATATTAGACTAAACACTAACTTTTTTGAAGACAAAGCTATCAAAAAGCTTGTTAAGCACGGCATACCTGTAGTATACACCGGTCCTATCGATGAATATTATGGCTATAAATATGGCGCTTTAAACTGGCGAAGTATCAGATTCGAAAAAGAGATTCTTCCAGTTGATGATTTTCAAGGTTGCCCAGTTATGAACTATGCAGACCTTGACCCAAATTTTACCAGAATAATCGAGTTTAAACATTTTCACCCAGAAAGGAACACCGGCTCCTATTCGGAAGGTTCCAATAAAACAATTATCTTCAAAGAATACAGCAACACTTGGCAACCAGGCAAAGAACCATATTACCCTGTAAAAACGCCAGAAGACCTAGAAAAGCTCCAGAAATACAATGCTTTAGCAGCAAAAGAATCCAACATTATTTTTGGTGGAAGGCTTGGAGAATACGCATATTACGATATGGATGCAACATTCAAAAGCGCATTAGACACATTTAATAAAAAACTTATTCACTTATTTAAAACTTCTTAGTCGGCTTCTAACAAATATATTCTACTTGTGTTTTCGGTTGTCTCTTTTGATGTTTTTTCATCAATGACAACATCTCTCCAAATTTCTTTATAATTGTGTGTGCCCAAAAACTCAATTACCCTTTCTTTGACATACCCTCCTTGAACAATAAAGACCTTTGGCCGATTCTTTATGACGTCTTCAAAAAATTCATCCTGGATCGAAGGCCTCACTTCAGATATTGGGAACTGATAAGAATATCTAGAAGCAGGCATACGATTACTTCTCAAATAAACATAATCCAAATTACCATACACTGCTATCGTATCATCCTCCTCAGTATACTTTTCTATTACTTCGCTAGCTGTTCTCGCTAGTATAGGAATCGCCTCACCTTCCTTTCTATTATGAAAAGAAGAAATAGCCGTATTAATAGTAGCAAACCAAGCTTGATATGTAAAAGACAATATAAACATTATTAAGATTAGAGAAACACTTTTTCCCTGCCCATTTTTTTCAATATAATCAAATAAAAGTGCAAAAGGAAAAATAACCAAGGGGATAAGAACCATAACATAATGTGGGAAATTACGCCCAGACATACTCGCCATAGCAACAGCCACGGTAAATGCAAAAACAAAGCTCCATAAATAGAACTTCTTTTCTCTCAATGCATAGAAACAGCCCGCCACCCAGCTAAAGAATATTAGGCCATAGCCAAAAATATATGCTGCAGTCGAAAATATTTTTGTAAGTCCAGTGTTTGTATATTCAGAATTAAACTTAATATATACATCTATAAATGCATCTAATGCACCCTTAGAAATAAGCCATACCATAATTGGCGCTACGACTATCATGGCGCCGCCAAAGAATGCTAGAACAAATTTTAATAATTCCCCATATTTCTTTTCAATTATTAATTTAATCAATATGGCAACACCAAACACACCCCAAATTGCCACCATATTTACGCGAAGCATCAATACACAAGCAAAACCAACGCCCACCATAAATATCCTAAATAGCGAAGTCTCACCTTTAATTAGGTATTTCATAAATTCATAGAGCGCCATCGCAATAAACGGAAAAGCATATTCTTCTGTTAAATTGCCTCGATCAATTACATTAAGCGTAAAATACAACGAGAAGACCGCTACCGACAAAAACCAAGCAAGCCCTCTTTTTTCTAACACTAATCTAGCGGTCTTATACATATAGATTATTGCCACAAATAATGCAATAAACTCAAACACCAATATTCCGCTCACTGGGTTAATCAATACGCCCAAATAATTAATAATGTATAATACTGGTCCCTTGTGATCAAAGGTGTCAAGGTATGGCGTCATACCATTTTTCATCTGTGTCCCAACTGTCATAAATACGCCAGAATCAGTTACTGTTTCTCCTCTATTCCACGGCGAAGATGGACTCACGGCTACACCAAATAACGCTGCAGCAACAAATGAAATAAAAATCGCCAAAGTGCCCCATTTATGGATGGCTACTTTCTTTGCATTTTTAGGATCTGCTTTTTTCATTTCTTTACGAAATCTCATAAATGCAGAAAGAGACTCCCTACCAATCCTAAATATTTTCTTTAGATTAATAGAATTTGTCCCTGCAGTCCTCGGTTTAAAGGAAACTTTTTCAAAAGTAATATTTTCATCAAACCGAGCAAAATAAGCTGTCAGAATAATGTTTGGTAAATCATATTCATCCGGAATCCTATTGATATATTTATCGACTAGCTCGGCTTTCATTAAACGAAAAGGAGCATTCGCATCCGGTACACGCACCGAGAAAAACAAACGAAGAAGAAGGCACACAACCTTTTCTACGAAAGCACGGGCCTTTCCGTCACCTCTTTTATTACGGTGCCCCAGAATCGCATCATATTCTTCCCTCTTTTTCCAAAAACTTTCAAACTCTGCCGGGTTTGTTTGCCCATCAGAGTCAGTCTGAAAAACATAATCAGCACCATTTTTTATAGCATACTTATAAAGAGCAATTACTTTTGGCCCGTGGTATTGATTGGTTTTTTCAAGTATTTCCAATTTTGGATACTTCTTTTTAAGCTTTATCAATAGCTCATGGGTATTATCTGTGCTACCGCTATCAGCAATTACGAGACGAGATTTATTAGATTTACCTTCAAGCACAGGCATCCAAGACTCAACTGTCTCTTTGATATTATCGCCCTCATTATATGCGGGCATAACAATATAAAGTGTATCCTCCATTCTACTCATACACTCATAGTACCCCAAAAGAGGTACAATTTCAAGATAGTTATCTTATCCAACTGCCAGAAGACTGAGAATAATAGACTGTGCCGCCGTCATATTCTTGATGAATTGTCCCGTCAGCATCTTTTATGATATCGCTTTTAGGAAAACCAAGTGATCCAAACTCCCAGCCTTGCCTTACCCAAACATCACGAATTGGACCCATGGATAAATAATATCCGTGAACAGCATTGCCTACAATATATCCATTTTCAAACTCTTGCCATTCAATCTTTGAAGCTGGGTTAGAGAGAACATTTGTCTTTGGTTTTCCTAATCCAATCGAGTCGTAACCATGCTCCTTCCAAACATTATAAATTCCTTTTGGAACGTAGTAATATCCATAATTATCACTGCCAACAACCACCAAATCATGTTCATATTCCTGATATTTCACGCCATTAGATTCAGTAATAATATCACTCGTTGGAAAACCAAGTGATCCAAACTCCCAGCCTTGCCTTACCCAAACATCACGAATTGGACCCATGGATAAATAAAAGCCGCGTTTTCTATTTCCTACAATATAACCATTCTGAAACTCCAACCATTCTATGCCAGAAGAAGGGTTAGAAGATAAATCACTAACCGGTTTACCCAAACCAGAATCATCAAATCCGTGTTCTTTCCAAACATTATAAAGCTCCTTGTAAGTATATCTATACCCATAAGAAGGCGTACCAAATACAATCATGTTATTCTCGTATTCTTGGTATTCTATACCGTTTGTCTCCTTTAGAATGTCGCTTGACGGAAAGCCAAGCACACCAAGCTCCCAACGTTGCTTCACCCATACATCGCGAATTGCGCCCATCGAGATATGGTACCCATGGGCTGCATTACCAACAATATATCCATTTTCAAACTCTTGCCATTCTATGCCAGAAGAAGGATTTGAAAGAATATTGGTTTTTGGAAAGCCAAGCACACCAAGCTCCCAACTATATTTTACCCAAACGTCACGAATTGGCCCCATAGATACGTAGAAACCATGAGACCGGTTACCTACAATATATCCCTTTTCATATTCAACCCATTTTATTCCAGATTGCGGATTTTCTAGTATTCCAGTCTTTGCTTTACCAAACACCCTCTCGCCGCCGTTTGCGTTGTATACATCATTGATTGATTTTTCGTCTGTATTACCTTCAAATGTTATCCCACCAAACCAATCCTGGAAATACAAATAAAAATTCCTATTCCCATACGCACCACAATATGCCGTCCCATATCCCGCAGCAAGCGCGCCAGCATTTGGCTGATATGGTGTATACCTGTATAGTGCCGAAGTGGCAAGCGAACGTATATTTACAATCGACCCTCCACAACCTGCGTTTGGATTATATTGCACATAGTTGTTACCGAGTGGGTAGTTTGTCCACCCTCCATTAAGCACCGTCCTAAACATTCCAGCCGCATTTCGAATTTGGTTCTTAAATCCATAATATTTAGAGGAACACGCTGCCGTATCCGGACAACCATACCCCGTAGCAGAACGATATTGTACATTATTTGGCCAAGAATCAGTTATAAGCCCTTGTTCTTTTTGTAAAAGCACTATCAATACTTGTGGGTTTATCCTATAATCTTGCGCCGCTTGCCAAATAATATGCGCAGCCGTATCGCCCTGCCCAATTGTTTCACCATCACCAAATCGTTCTTCCGCAAGACATACAAAATGCCCGTCTACAATATGATAACTAAGGTGCGGATAGTTATTTGCTTTCCCAATATTAGTATCACGGCAATTCCCTTTGGTAGACAAAAATGATTGAATCTCTGCTTCGGTCATCGAATTAGAGTTGCTCATTTGCCAATCCGAAATAATAAAGCCAGGATCAAATTCCGCAAGGCTCGCCGCTTCAACGTCCGAATCAATGTATTTGTGATATCCAGTCAGGAAAGTAAACAAAAACACCGCAGCAAACACACCAAGTAACAAGAACCAAATTCTCTTATCATGTCTTTTTATACGTCCGCCACTTATCTCAATCATAGACTCACCTCACCTGCAATCTCACCAGTTTTGTCACCACTGCTTATATATATAATAATATTAATTGCCCCATTTGGTAGTCCACCTACAGGTACATTAAAACCTTCGCATGTTGAAGTAGAGGCAGAATCTACCACAGATGCCTCCATACTGTAAACATTCCCGCCACCTTGCCTTAGCGCAAGCGTACACTTACCACCATTTAAATACTGGTCTATGTTTACTCTAATCATCAAATTATCACCTGACACACCAGCATAGGTTATTGCTCCAGTAATCCCGCTTGCAGTATTTGGGTTGTTCCCTTCATATTGAGCTGTGCTATCTTTTTCTTTTTCCCTTTGAGGCTCTTCCGTCTTCTCCTCAGTCTTCTTCTCTTCTGTTTTATTGTTAGATTCTTTCTTTTCAACTTGCGACTGTTCTATAGGTTTCAGTTCATCCTTAGACTTGTCCTTAAAATAACTATCCCAAACAAAATAACAAACTACTCCTGCTACAATCAAGAGGGCTAATACGATTATCCAAGAGATCCATTTTTTGTTTCGTTTTCGTCTTTGTGCCATAAGGACAATCTCCTTAGTACAAGAATAACAGATTTTTATAATTATTCAAGGTCTAGGCCAAGAATATCTGCCGCTTTTTGCAAGATAGTCTTTTCGTCTTCAGAAACATCCATCATTTTGAACTTAAAAAGCTCTACGGTTTCCTCGTGCTTATAATCTAAAATCTCCAAACTCCTAGCAGCACCTGGATTTTTTCGAAGAACGCCTTTATCTACTAAATTATCTATATGTTCCGCCACGGCAGAAACAGATGAAAGTCCAAGCCCGGCCATTATTTCTCGATAAGTAGGCGAAATACCCTTCTCTTCCGTAAAATCCCTAATAAAGTCGGTTACCGCTAATTGTTTTTTTGTGAGTTTTATAGCCATTATGCTATAATTATATATAATGAAAAATAATAAATCAATTGATGGGCTTACGACTCATGCCGTAAAAAAACCGGCATCTTCACCTGCAAAGACAGCAAAAAAAGTCGTAAAAAAAGAAGCTAAACCAGCTCCAAAGGCAAAAGAAATTACCATAGTTGCAGATACATCCACCGTAAAAGTAAAAACAAGTAGCAATAAACCAGTCGACACCCAAACAGTCGAGGATTTTCTAAAACCAGTCCAAGCATTTGATTTTGATGGAGAAAGTGGAGAATTGAAAGAATCAAAAGGCACCAAAAGTAAAGAAAAGACCGACAAAACAATTGATAAAAAACTAGCCAAAGCCGAGAAGAAACTCGCCAAAAAAGAAGCAAAAGCTGGCAAAAAATCTCACAAAGTCCGCAATATAATCGCAAGTATTGTTCTAATTATTGTCCTCGCCCTAATCGGGTTCATCATCTGGGCTGTTACTTGGGGTAATGATATTATTGCCAAAATTACTGGTGGCCAAGGAAATATCTTTGACGTTCTCACCTTCATGGACGACAACTACGAACCATTAAAGACCGACTCAAATGGTCGCACAAACATACTGGCAATCGGCACGAGTGGTTACAATATGGAGGGAGACGAAGGTAATGGCACCCACGACGGCGCACAGCTTACAGACTCCATTATGGCAATCAGTTTAAATCAAGACACAGGTGATATTTTGATGATATCCTTCCCTCGCGACCTCAAAGCATCCAGAACCTGTACAGCCACAGGCAAAATCAACGAAATCTATTGGTGTAATGGTGGCGGTAACCCAGAAAAAGAAGCTGAAGCCAACCAAGCCATCATGAACGAAGTAGGTAGCATTCTAGGTATTGATTTTCAATACTATGCCCATCTAAACTGGGGTTCACTCCAATCTATAGTTGATATCCTTGGTGGTATCACTATCAAACTAGACGAAGATATACGCGATTATTATTACACAGAAGCAGTTTATGACGCCGGTGTCGAATATCAAATCAATGGCGACCAAGCTGTTGGTCTTGCTCGCGCTCGTCATGGTACCACTGGTGGTGATTTCTCCCGTGGTAATAGTCAGCAAAAAATCTTAATTGGAATAAAAAATAAACTAATCGATGCAGATCTTTCTATTGCTCAATATATGGACTTAGCTACAGCTCTTGGAGATAATCTCCGTACAAACTTTAATGTATCCGAACTAAAAACATTGGCCCACCTATCATATTTATTCAATCTTGACAGTATGCGCCAAGCCAACCTCTTTGATCCAGCAAATGGTATTTATCTAATGAAAACTGCAAACATTAATGGAATATCTTATGTAATTCCTTCGGCGGGTGTTGGCAACTATAGCGCTATCCAAAACTACGTTAAACCACTACTAGACAACGACCCACGCACATACGAACAACCGCGTATTGCCATCTTGAACGCCACCGATACGTCAGGAGTTGCGGCTGAGCAAAAGGCCAAACTCGAGGAGGAAGGATACACAATCACCACTATTGACAACATCGAAGGCAATTTTGAAGACGAATGTACGCTATATAATCTCACTTCTCGTACCCCAGGAACTATTTCATTATTAGAAAAGAGCCTTGGCGTAGGCACCAAAACTGATATCCCAGAAAACATCCCACGCGACTACGACATCGTAATCGTCCTCGGTCCATCCAGTGGAAGCGCATCAGAAGAAGTATCTGAATAGAAATAATCGAAACATTTAAAATTACCCAAAAAAATACAACTGTTACGGATAAGTAAGGAAACTGTAATTTCCGAACGAATCCGACTAGCAGTTGTAATTTTTATTAGGCGTAGTTTTAAGTTGAGATTATTCTATTCAGATACTTTACTTATGATAAGCTTGCGTTCACGGCCTTCACCTTCTGAATGTGTCTCAATATCCGAGTAATCTTGTGCTAGTTTGTGTACTACACGACGATCGGCAGCATTTAGATTAATGGTCATTGATTCGCCACTTTCACGTACTTTAGCAATCCATCCTTCTGCCTTTTCTTCAATTCTGTCTGCACGTTGGCGCTTGTAGTTTGCTACATCTACGTTCACACGAGTAATCTCTGCGTTCTTAGCATTTAAAGCCATCGATACAATATGTTGCAAAGCACGCAAATTATCTGCATTACGCCCAATAAGAAGTGAGTTTAGAGATGTAGAAGGCACAGAAAGCTGTATCACCTCGTCATCTATAGTAGAATATACTGCGACATTTATCCCAAAGAAGCTAAGCAGATCCTCTAGGTATTTTGCTGCGAACCGGATCGATTCATCTTGATTCATTATTATCTCCTTTTCTTTTTATTATCCTTTGCGGAGATACGTGTTATTTTTGTTCCTGTTTTTTTATTTTTAACTACTTCAGCTTCCTGAATTTTTTTAAGTTCTTTCACCATTGCTTTATCAGTAGCATCGTCCATGTCATCACGAACTTTTGCCAAGATAAATTTTTGTTGCAAAATTGTAATAATATTACTCAAGAAATAATAAAATGCAAGCGCACCATGAAGGTTAATCATGATTAAGAACATCATAATTGGCATCATCTTACTCATTTGTCCAGTTGTCATCGCAGAGACATCGCTATTGTCTAGTTCCCTACCTTCCTTTGCTTCTTTTACTAAGTCACGGAATTTCTTGCGTTTTTCAGACTGACCAGATGGCATTTGTTGTTTGGTAACCCAGTATTGAGAAAGTGCTGCACAAATAGATAGTACCAACATAAATACTGCACTCCACGAGAACTTAGCAGGACTAATCACATCACTAGCCTTTGCACTAAGATTCACAAAGCCAAATAGTTGTGGGTGAAAATCATACGCCATCTTTTCTTCGGCTGGAATTTCATCATTTTGTAAATCAGCTAGATATGCTTTTTGTTTTTCTTCTAGTTGGCGAATCTCAGAACCTTCATAAGCCACAATACTATAAGCACGGTTAGAAAGATTGTCCGTAGGAAGCGGAGTAGCTATCACACGGATTGCAGAGAAAATCGCCACAAAGATAGGCAACTGGATAAACAAAGTTAATATAGAAGCAAACGGTTTAACATTATACCTCTTATAAAGATCCATCGTTTGTAGTGACTCAAGCTGTTTATTTCCATTACAATTCTTACGAATCTGGGTAAGCTCAGGCTGAATCTTGCGCATCAACCTTGTTTGTTTTAACTGGCTCTTTGTGAGTGGCCACATGCAAAGCTTCACTAAAATAGTAAAGATTATAATGGCGAGACCAAAATCCTTTACAAGATTAAATATAATAAACAATATGTTTACGATTGGGCGAACCAATATAAAATCAATCAGATTAAACGGGCTACCCATCGCAATCGAACCTGCGATAAAAGCAATTATTAACCCCCAAATAATATATTTTTTCACACTCATTTCAACTATTGTATCATACTTTACTCTCTTCGACTAGTTCCCCTAGTAACCTTTCTAGTTCGGAGAGTGGCATCGTCAGCACATCTTTACTAAAAATCACAAAAATATAATCAGTCTTTTTCGGTAACAGATCAAAATTATTCCTTATTACCTCATAGACACGGCGGCGAATCCGGTTCCTCCCCACCGCAGAGCGCATCACTTTTTTAGAACAGACTACAGCCACACGAGTAAATCCACGCGCATTCTCAGTAAAAACCAAAGAGGCCTTTGGTTTTCTTACCGTCTTCCCCTTTTGATACACATACCTCACTCCCCCGCGTGAATGAAACCTATACTTTCTATTAAGCATGATTAAATTATAGCATTAAAAATAGCCTATTGAAGGGCTTTTCGCAGTTACGACGAGAATGAGCGCGCCGACCCTGTGACGACAGGCGTCGGCGACGCGTCCCTGAAATAGGCTATTTTAGCTATGCTGTAAGACGTGCACGGCCTTTAAGGCAACGACGTGCAAGCACTTTGCGTCCATTCGCAGTAGCATTACGCTTCATAAAGCCATGTTCTACCTTGCGTTGGCGCTTATGTGGCTGATAAGTACGTTTTGGCATATTATTCCTTAAAATTTAATTAATTTCAAAATCTTGTTATAGTATACCGCATTTTTCCACAATTTTCAAGGAGTTTTCCACATATTATCTAGGGTTAAGGCCATAGTGTGGAAAAAACCGCCCCTGTACAACAAAAACAATATTATAAAATATTACAAAACCTGTGGAAAACTTTACGTTTCTCTGCTATACTAATTGAAAAGGAGGTTAAGTGTACAACATTTGGAATAATATTTTGGCGTCTATCGAACAAAAGGTCAGCAATGACAAGTTCACGCTTTATTTCAAAGACACTTCCCTTCTGTCTAACGAAGATGGCCATATAGTCATTGGTGTAAAAAACGCTTTCTTCGAAAAACAGCTTTCATCAAAATTTTATAGTATCATCGAAGAAGCAATTAAAAACAACGGTATAACTCCTGTTGATATTTCATTCCAAGTCCAAACCAATGTAAAAAATAAAGTCCGTGCCAGAGAGGTAACCGCTAGTACTCCCACCCCAATCAAAAACCTCACCAATAGTATTCGCCCTGTACACCATTCCGCGCACTCACTCAAACCGGAATACACTTTAGATAATTTCATTGTAGGTTCAAACAACGATCTCGCTGTTGCTGTTGCTAAAAATATTATCGATTCCCCAGGCACCAGATTCAACCCATTTTTCCTATATGGTGGCCCTGGTCTCGGTAAGACCCACCTGGTTCAAGCTATTGGTAATGCCCTACTTCAAAAGGACTCAAATTTCAAGGTATTATATATACCTACTTCAGAGTTTTATGGAGAATTTATTGCTGCTGTTCGTAACGGTAAAGGTGATGAGTTTCATAAAAAATTCCAAAAGCTAGATTGTCTCATTTTGGATGATTTTCAGTCCATCATTAATAAAGATGCAAGCCAGGAAGAATTCTTTAATATCTTTAATAATCTCTATCAATTAAATAAACAAATAATTGTTACTTCAGACCGCCTCCCAAGCCAAATCGAGACTTTGGATCCTCGTTTATCCTCCCGTTTAGCTCAAGGCGGTGCGTATGATTTACAACTACCAAAATTCGAGGATAAATGTGCAATTCTTCGTGCCAAAGCAGATCTCGCCGGCCAAGAAATTGAAGACGAAGCCATTGAATATATTGCAGAAAACATCAACACTAATATTCGCGATCTTGAAGGAGAACTCCAAAGAATCCTCGTGATGGCAGAAGTTCGTGGTATTACTCCACTAGAACTTATTAATAGTGGCTCTACTACTATCAATAGATCCGCACGCCCACATACCGTCTCTAGTAAATCTATCATCGAAAAAGTGGCTAAATATTATAATATCTCTAGTAAAGAATTGACTGGTCGCTCTCGTGTTGCAAATATAAAAAATGCCCGCCAGGTTGCTATCTATTTATTATGTACAGAATTATCTCTTAGCACCACTAAAGTTGCAAAAGAAGTAGGGTTAAAGGACCACACCACAGTAATGCATGGGAGAGATAAAATCTCAAAAGACATTACCCTAGATTTTGATCTCCGCGATCAAATAGAAGAAATTAGGAGGCAAATTTATGCCTAGTTTTGTGGATATCTTGTGTAAAAACCGGTGCAATTCTATGTGTATTATTAGTGGATATTTTTGTGGATTAGGTATTTCCCGTAAAAAACGCGTGGAAAAACCTGCTTTTTCACATACTTTTCCGTACTTATTCACCCACTTTTCAACAGTTTTTTCTAACCTGTTTCTAACCAATGTTTTCCACTTTTCCACAAAGCTTACTACTATTACTACTAATAATATTAAATAAGGAGAGGAAGTTATGGAAATTGAAGTATCACAAGAAAAACTAGCAAAAGCCTTAAATAACGTAAGTCGTATTGCCGTAGGAAGAACCGCTTTACCAATTTTAAGTAATGTCCTAATAAGAGTGGAAAAGAAAAAAGTATCACTAGTGACCACAAACCTAGATATGGCTGTAGTAGACTTCCTTCCTGTATCTAATTCCAAAGATGGTGTTATTACTATACCAGCCAAACTGTTGGCTGAATATGTATCCACTCTTCCAAAAGGAGAAACTATTAAGTTATCGTCAAAAGACAATAAAATCACTATCTCAGCTAACAAATACTCATCCACTATAAATGGTTCCCCAGCTGATGATTTCCCAGAACTACCAGAAATAAATGAAAAAGAAGCTGTAGTATTTAAGATTGGCATTGATGAATTTAAAAACAGTATTAACCAAGTAATAATTGCTAGCTCCAATGATCTTACTCGCCCAGCACTTACTGGTGTCTTCTTTAATACATATGACAAAATTCTTGCAATCGCTGCCACAGATGGTTATAGGTTGGCCGAGAAGAAACTTATTAAAGATGTACAAAGCGAAATTCAAGTAATTGTACCAACTAATTCTCTTCAAGAAGTACTCCGCGCAGTGGATGAAAATATGGAAGAAGTGGAAATATCGTTTAATGATGATTTAGTACGCTTCTGTCTTGGTGAGATTGAAATTATCTCAAAGATTATTGATGCTAGTTTCCCAGATTACAAGAAACTTATCCCAAAGGATAACAATATTAAACTTACCCTAGATAAAGAAGAATTAATTAGGGATACAAAGCTTGCTGCTCTTTTTGCAAGGAGAAGTGCGGGTGGCTCAATTGTATTGGAAGCGAAAAAACCAGACACTTTCTCTATTCGTTCTGTCGCAAATGAGCTTGGTGAAAATGATTCCATTATTGAATCAAAGATAGAAGAAGAAGGTAAGATTAACCTTAACTCTAGATTCCTTCTGGACGCTCTGAATGTAATTGAAGAAAAAGATGTAAACTTAGAGTTTGCTAACCGTATCAGCCCAATCATTCTCACGAATAAGAAATCTAACGATTATACACATATCATTATGCCTTTAAACTCATGATTATAAAAACAATTAATCTCACTAATTTTCGTAACCACGAAACTTACCACCTAGAATGTAAACCGGATACCACCTTAATTCTCGGCGAGAATGGAAGCGGCAAAACTTCTGTGCTTGAAGCTATCTATATACTTACTCGTGGTAAGAGTTTTCGGGCCACTGACCCAGACATCTTGAAGAGAGGTACTGATTTTTATCGAATAGAGATTATATATGATAATGGTGAAAAAACAGTTGCCTCTTTTGATGGTGAGAAAAAAACATTCCAGATAGTAGACAAAAAAGCTAGGCGCCTCCCCAAAAAAAATAAATACCCAATTACTCTCTTTTTGCCATCAGATTTAAATATTATTAGTGGTTCACCGTCGCGTCACCGTGATTATTTTGATCGGATATTTAGTGGTTTTAATGAAGATTATAGTGAAGCGCTTTCTCGTTATGAAAAAGCCCTAAAACAACGAAATGAATTATTAAAAAACGAGTTCGTCACATCTACTTCCCTTTTCTCGTGGAACCTATTACTAGCTAAATATGGTACCAAACTGTATAAATACCGCAAACAATTTACAGAAGAGATTAATAAAGAACTAAATAATATCTATCACTCAATTGCCGAAAACGAAGATAAAGTAGAACTATTCTATAAATCTGAAGCAGATAATATGAATGAAAACACCTATCTGAAGGCGCTAGAAGAAAAGATGGATAGAGATATGAAAATGGAGCATACCACTTTTGGTGTACATAAAGATGATTTTATTTTTGTATTTAATAATTGTGAAGCGGATGGATCGGCTTCACGCGGAGAGACGCGTTCGATTATTCTTGCATTAAAATTCATTGAAGCAGCGCTTATCTATCAGAAAACCAATCAAAAACCAATTGTATTACTAGACGATGTTTTTTCGGAATTAGATGAAACTCGCCGTAAGTGCCTAATAAAAAACTTCAAAGACCACCAAGTAATAATTACGAGTGTAGAAAAAGTTAAATAATTATTGTTTTGCTAGATAATCTTGAGGCGAAGTTTCAAAATAAGGAATACTTTGGTAAGCAGTTTCGTCGTCTGCTGCTTTGCGAAGAACGTTTGTTGCCCTTGCAAGGGATACATACCTTTGGGCATATTTATAAGTATCCCAATCTGGATTACTATTGGAGTTTACAAATGCTTCGCCGGTAGCTAAGCGTTTTTCGGACTCATTGCTATTAAATAAGTTCTTTATCATATCTGCAATACCACTAGATGAGATACTACTAAAACCGCTTTTTATTGCAGTGAGAATACCGCCATCCATTACACCAAGAGGAGTGATACGTTTATTATTATATTTAATAAACAAATCAAGTGAAGAGCCGGTGTTTACCGTTCTAGAACCATCACTAACTACGGTGTTTTTATTCATAAAATCAATAAAGCCAGGGTTGTCGAAAATTCCTTCTAGTGTGGTGGTGTCAAAAGTTGCTATTTCAGAACAAGAAGCGGAACCAACCGCACCAATCGACCCTAGAGTTTTACAATTACCAAAGTTAGCTAAGTATCTATTTGTATCGTCATTTGCAAACGTTTTTGGGAGTAAACCAATAATAGATGAAGAAATGGTATTTGAGAACGATGATAGTTGTGTAATAATATTGGCTGATTTAAGATGAATCGCAAAATTATAGATAATCGAACCAAGAAAAGTGTTTTTAGAGGTAATATCAAATGGGCTTCTGTTTTTTCTATCAATTTCTGCATCCATTGCTAGAATCTTCGAAGTAAGTCTAGCGTATATTTTTGTCGATTCTGCGCTTCCAGCAGTTGCACCACTTGCTTTTGCAAGCTCCTTCCCAACGTTGACTGCACCTTCTACAAGCATTTCTCCAGCATCGATACCGCTTATCTCCTGAAAAGAATTATTTATTAATGATTTCTCAATAGTTTTATTAACTGAATTTACACTATCAATGTCCCCTAGTTCCCCACCGTCACTATAATTCCCTAAGCCTGCACGAACTTTATTATTGGTCGAGACGGAAATGCTTTTTAGAATATCTTCTGCAGCACTAGTATTAGAGCGATTCTCTACGGTGTATAGTACCCTGTCTGAAGAATAATTCTTTGTCTTGTTTGTATCCAATGGTTCTTTAGATAAAACCGTATATAAACTAGGAGATTCAAGTGGAGAACCCGAGGTTTTAATTATTTCGCCAGTTTCAATATCGACAACTTCATTTTCCGAAACACGAGTAAGATAACTCATGACCTCGTTAATTTTTGACTCGCTCCCTTCTCCGGCCTTCATTTTACTGATGTTCTCCATGAATGCTAAGAAAAAAATGCTCGAGCGTTGTTCTTTTGATATTGTGTCTGCGATATTTAATGTCTGAGCGGCCTTCAAGGTGGAGACAGCGGAGTTTTTTGAAGTAGTTTTATTAATAACTCCATTTATAAAACTACTAGAGTCATTAGAAGTAGAAACAGGGTCACCGTTTTCTACATATTCATAGTAACTCTCTTTTACGCCGTTTTCTTCTTTTATACGTTTAACCAAAGTAACATTGTTGGTCGAGACATTACTTCCTTTCCCTACTAATTTATTCATTACTTCATCAAAATCAGACTCGGCAGTGTAATTATCCCTGCTAGTACCAAGTGCCCTAAATACATCAATGGCATCTTTATCAAAATAATAAGCTGCTCTTCCATAAGTAGCCTTATTAAAAGCATCGTACAGATCTATATTGTCATGTATTTCGGAATAAAAATCATCTGCACCAATAGTTTTATTATTAATTATGACATTATAGGAGCCAGTGTTTGTCACCTCAACAGAAACACCATTCTCTTCAAGCCTAGAAATAGTACTCTTAGGGATATCGCCAGTTTTTAATGCCTGTTGAAAAACTAGAATTTTGCTTTCTACAGCGTCGGCATATTGAACATCTGTCTCTTCAATTAAGTTTTCAGAAATAGAAGAAGGAATAGTATTGCCAGAAACAAAAACAAGAGCAATGGTAGCAATCATAAGGGTCACCAAAAACATAACTGAAAAAGTAACCTTTTTTCCTTTTGCTTTATACTTTAGGCTTTTTCCTTTGACGCTCGAAATAAACTGTGAGTTATTTAGTGCAGACGCTTCACTTGCCCGTAATAAATTGCCGGCATTCATAATATATATTATACAACACTTCAGGGGTATTGTAAAGAAATGTGGTATAATATATATATGATAAAAATAGAGAAAATTATCCCTGGTGGTGAAGGCCTTGGCACTGACGAAAACGGCAAGAAAGTTTTCTTTTGGAATGCCATTCCCGGTGAAGAAGTGCTGGAATACTCTATTGCTAAGAAAAAATCTCACTACAATAAGGCCACTGCGACCAAAATTGCGAACCCTTCCCCTTATCGCATCGAGCCAAAAGACGATTGTTTTCTCTCTACTTCCCCATGGCAAATCATGGACTATGGTTATGAACTCCAGATCAAAACAGGACTTATTAAAGAGTTTTTTCGTGAACATCAAATTGATATAGATGAGCCAGAAATAATTACCGACGGCCATGACTTTCATTACCGCAACAAAATGGAGTATTCCCTCTACTGGGACCGTGAATCAAACAAGATTTTGCCATCTTTTCACGCTCGTGGCTCACACTACAAAATACCAATCACTCAGTCTTCTATCGAACGACCAGAGATTTTTGCTGAAGCGATGCGTATCATTGGCGATTTGAACGCGCGTGGTGAAGAGGCCCGCAAATATCAATCTTTACTCCTTCGCTGCAATCAATCCGGCAAAGTATCTGGCGGTCTTTATGAAAATGGCAAGCCACACCCGGTGTTTAATAACCTCACCGATACGATTTTGGGGCACGAATACTCTTATTCTCCAAATGGCTTTTTCCAAATCAACCTCCCGGTCTACGAATTAGCGCTAAAAGAAATCAAAAAGCATATTGATACCGATAAAGTCTTAGATCTTTATGCTGGCGTTGGCACTATCGGACTCTCCGTCGCCCGCGACCGCGACCTAACTCTAGTTGAGGTCGACAAATTCGCCTTCGGTGAGATGACAAAGAATATTACCATTGAGGACAGTCCGCGACCAACGGGGAGCGGTTTTAGCGAAGGTTCGCCTGTAACGACAGGCCGAACCGAGCGTGTCCGAAATGGTAATATTCTCGGCATCTTAGCTAAGTCAGAGGAAGTATTGGACTATATCGAGCCAGAGCAAACGGTCATTCTTGATCCTCCTCGCGCCGGCTGCGACGAAAAACTAATTAATAGACTAAACGAAGTCAAACCAAAGAAAGTAATCTATCTTTCCTGTAATCCTGCCACCCAGGCTCGCGACGTAAAGCTATTACTAGGTAGCTACAAAATTGAGGAAGTTAAATCCTTCAACTTTTTTCCACGCACTCCACATATCGAAAATCTCGTAATTCTATCTTTAAAATAATCAAATAATGTGCTAAAATTTCCTGAAAGACGGAAGTGTGGCCGAGTGGTTGAAGGCGCACGCTTGGAAAGCGTGTAACGGGGCAACTCGTTCGCAGGTTCGAATCCTGTCGCTTCCGCCAAATAAAAAAAGGGTAATATGAGCGAAAACAACACTGTTATTGAGCTAAGAGGGCTTACGAAACGCTATGGTTACGGAGATACCGAATCTTTTGCGTTAAAAGACTTCGATCTCACCGTAAAACGTGGTGAATTCATTATGATTATGGGGCCATCCGGCTGTGGTAAAACCACTTTATTAAACATTATTGGCCTTTTAGACCGTGCTACTAGTGGCGAATATGTATTAAACGGCGAAGATGTTGCTGGTATTTCTTTCCGTCGTCAGGCCAGACTACGCGCTAAAAAAATCGGTTTCGTGTTCCAAAATTTCAACCTCATCGAAGATTTATCAGTTCTCGAAAATGTTGCTCTTCCTTTAGTTTACGTTAATCAACCTCGCACTGTTCGCCTTAAGAATGCCTCCGAGTCTTTACGCCGTTTTCATCTCCAAGAGCGCGAATATTATTTCCCTGGCCAGCTTTCCGGCGGTCAACAGCAACGCGTAGCAATTGCTCGTGCCATTGTTTCAGACCCAGAAATTATCCTTGCCGATGAGCCTACTGGTAATCTTGATTCCCGTTCATCACACGTAGTGATGGAGGAGCTAAAAGCAATCCATGAAGAAGGCAACACTATCATTATGGTAACACACAACCCAGCTCTTACTTCCTATGCTACCCGTGTTATCAATATGCTAGATGGCCAAATTGATACAGATATTAAAACCGTAGAAGACCACAACCTTCCACAGCCAATCAGTGTAAAAGTTAAAAAAGGTAAGAGAAGCAGGAGGAAAGACTAATGGCATTATTACTTCGTACCCACCTAAAACTTGCACGTGCTTCCATTAAAGAAAACCGCACCCGCTCTTTCCTCACCTGTCTTGGCATTGCCATAGGTATTGCAAGTATTATTCTGATCCTATCACTCACTGGTAGTATCTCGAACCTCATTTCGAGCGAAGTTGCCGGCATAGGTTCTGACTTAATAGTCGTTCGCCCAAGTACAAACAAAGATTCCGTGACGACGGTCATAGAGGAACTTACATCTTCCAGCTCGTTCCAAAAAAGCAATTTAAGTATGAATGATGTTGATATTATTTCCAAAATCGAAGGAGTAAAAGCAACCGCCCCAATCTCCGTATCATCGAATACCCTCAAAAACGAAGATAACACGATTAATTCAGCAACAATACTTGGTACTAATCTAAGCTTCAATAGTATCGAAACGCTACCGTTAAAAAATGGTGCTTTCATAAATGAAAGTAATAAAGAAAACTCCGTGGTGGTAGGTCACATGCTTTCTCTTCTCCTATACAATACATCAAATCCTGTTGGTCGTACACTTGAGTTTATGGGCAAACGATTTATTGTAGTAGGTATTCTTGATGAAGTAACAGAGTCGATTAACTTCGATAACGTAGACTTCAATAATGCAGTTATTATGGATATAGAAAACGTAGAAAAACTAACTGGCACCCCTCAAATCCAACAAATCAACGTTCGTGTAGACAATACAGAGGCACTTAGTTCAATTTCTGACCAAATCAAAGAAAAACTAGTAGAAGCAAAGTCCGGCGATACAAACTTTACGGTATTCTATGGTGACAATATCACTCACCCAGCCAGTAATCTTCTAAATATTGTATCCAGCATGCTCGCCCTAGTGGCAGGCATTTCTCTAGTAGTTGGTGGTATTGGCGTGATGAATATTATGCTTGTATCCGTAGCAGAACGCACCCACGAAATCGGTATCAGAAAAGCAGTTGGCGCTTCGGCCTATAATATCTTGATGCAATTCATGTTTGAGTCTTTGATTCTCTGTATTCTCGGTGGTTTTCTAGGCATTGTGCTCGGTTATATCTTTGCTTTCTTAGTATCAATCATTACGCCATTCACTCCATATATCAGCTGGCAAATTTTGGTAGTAACGCTTGTTACGACAGTTATCGTCGGTATCCTCTTCGGCATCTACCCAGCATTAAAGGCAGCCGCCAAAAACCCAATCGAATCCCTCAAACACTATCGCTAGTGATATAATTAAAACATGAAGAAATTATTAGAAAAACTGCCTTTCTATAATGAAATGGTTCTTCCCTATCATTTTGCGCAATCTGTAGTTGCTACCACCAAATATCATCGTCCTGCAAAGAAGCTACACGTAATCGGCGTTACTGGCACCAATGGTAAAACCACTACCTGTTTTATGATATGGAATATGTTGAATAAAGCTGGGCATAAAACCGGTCTTCTTACTACTGTTGCCTGGGGTGCAAACAAACTCGAACCAGAGCTCGGCCATATGACTACCGTAGATGCCATTACTCTTAATAAACGTATAGCAGAAATCAAAAACCAAGGCGTAGAGTATTTAGTACTTGAAATCACTTCTCACGCCCTAGCCGAATATCGAACTCTTGGTATTCCAATCGAAATCGCCGTCTTTACTAATCTTACTCACGATCATCTAGATTATCATAAAACATTCGTGAAATACCGTGACGCCAAGGGTAAATTATTCAAAAAAGCAAAATATTCCATTTTTAACGCCGATGATGCCGCTACTAGAGTATATAAAACCCTCACCAAAAATTACACAACCTATGGCATAAAATATGGCGAAAACAAAGCAAAAGACGTCGAACTGTCAGTTTCAGGAGTAAAATACTCATTTGGCGATATGTCTATAGAAACAAAGATCCCAGGAGAGTTTAATGTTTATAATTCTATGGCTGCCGCACTCACTGGCAAAAAACTTGGTCTATCCGACGAACAAATCCATGATGGCATTTTTTCGCTCGAATCGGTTGAAGGCCGCATGAATATCATCGACGAAGGCCAACCATTCACGGTAATTGTAGACTACGCACATGCTCCGGATGCTCTGGAAAAAGTATTTGATAGCGTCAAGGGTCACAAAGGCCGCATAATATCCGTCCATGGTGGTGCTGGTCGTCGCGATCCGTCCACTCGCCCTATCCGTGGGGCAATCTTAGCCAAAAATTCAGACCTAGTTATCATTACCGAAGATGATTCCCGCGACGAAGATCCAGAAAAAATTGCCGAGGGCTTCATTAAGGGCGCCGAAAAAGCCGGCAAGACTTTAGGAAAAGACCTAATCAAAGAACTGGATCGTGACAAAGCCATCAAACTAGCCATTGAATCAGCCAGGCGTGGCGATCTCGTCTTACTTCTGGGTAAAGGCCACGAAAAAACCATCCTTAGAGCGGATGGTCCTCACGACTTCGAAGATATCAAGGTTGCTAAGAAGTATATTCGGCAATACCATCAATAATATCGTCAGTTTTGATGCCAAGTGCATGTGCTATAGCTGTGGCACAAGCCATATAAGACACGGCAGTTTCGCCAGGAATAAAAGTTGCGAGATCTAATATGTCAGATTTTATAGAAATTTTTGCTTCAGTTCCCTTTGGATATAGTTTTGAATTGAGGATTTTAACATCTTTTCCAGTTAAACCATACTCAAGAGTTTCTTTCCTCCCTCTCATCGTGTTAAAAGTATCATAATTGATATCATCACGATTTAGTATTACTATTACTGGGTTCATATCAAAAAGAGTTTTTTCAGTTTCGAGATATTCTTCAGGGGTTAAATCATTAAGGCCAGAAGTTACAAAATTCGTCATAGCGGCTACATAAACAGGAAGGCCATAAAAGACATTATCGCGAAGAGTTTCGGCCGGCACGGTAACAATTACGTAGTTAGCACCAGCTTTCCAAGCGTCAGATAAAAACTTGTGTAACATCTGCATTTTGAAAGGTTGGTCCGAAGCGAGTACAGCAACTTGTTCATCTGCGGCGCGCAAAATCTTGTGCACATAGTGAGCAACAGTTGTTTTGCCGGTAGTGCCAGTAATAGCGATGAGTTTCATGTCTTTCATCGGATTACCATAGTAGGATTTTAGAAGTTTTGCCTTAATCTTTTGCGTTTTAGACTTAAACCCACCATTTTTATTTTTAGCTTGGTTAGACTTTTTACGCTCTTCCATAATATCTTAATTATAACACATAAAAAAACGGCCAAAGCCGTGGCGGAAGCGCTCGCCCCATGAGACGCGTCGTTGAGACATTTTTATGAAACAAAAATGGCGGAAGCGAAAGGATTCGAACCTTCGAGACATTGCTGCCCACACGATTTCGAGTCGTGCGCCTTCAACCACTCGGCCACGCTTCCACTTCTAATACTATCATGGTTTCCCCTATTTCTCAACTAGCTACAATGTGCTACAATTAAGCAACCAACCAAACATGGAACAAGATCTAAAATCACTTACATCATGGCTTGAGCAATTCAACGAAACAACCGCTACGCGCGAAGAACGTTTTTTGACGATGCAAAAGCTCTGCAAAGAATTTGGCCACCCAGAAAAGCACATCCCCTGTTTTCATGTAATTGGCTCTAAGGGCAAGGGTACAATTGCCTACTCCATTGCGCAAATTCTAAAAAAGCAGGGCTACAGGGTGGGCGTCTATACGTCTCCGCATGTTACATTTTTTACGGAACGTATTCGTTCTGCAGATGGTCCATTTTCAGAATCAATTTATACTCAAGCCGAAAAAGAATTAAAAGAAGGGCTAGAAAGATTTGGCAACGACCCAAGCATTACGTGGAAATCACTTGTAAACCTATATGCAATGCTTTGTTTTAAGATTGCCAATGTTGATTATGCTGTGTATGAAGCCGGTATTGGTGGTCTCAATGACTCGACTAATGTTATCACGCCAAAAGCAGTAGCCGTAGGTCCAATAGAACTTGAACACACCCAAACTTTAGGAAAAACTTTAGGAGAGATTGCTTACGAAAAAGCCGGAGCATTCAAAGAAAATGTCCCAATCTTCTCTGCTTCTCAACCAGAAATTGTAAAAAATATCTTTACAAAAGAAGCCACAAAAAAGCATACAAAAGTTGTATATATATCTGGAGAAGACTACTTAGAAACGGACATAAAAATAGCCATAAGCACTGTAAAATCATTTTTTACAAATCTAGATATAGATGTAAATGCTATCAAAGCGAGTGTTCGTTTGCCAGGAAGATATGAAATCATTAAAAATTACCAAAACGTCCCATTAATTCTTCTCGACGTAGCACACACACCAGCCAGCATTGATGCAGCTTTGGGAAGAATGGATAAAGAAAGCATTCGAGGAAATTTACTTTTTGCGTGTGCTAAGGACAAGAATTCGGAAGAAATGGCAAAGCATATTAAAAAATCTGCTTTATTTAGCAACATTTATTTAACGCGACCCGGCGATCGTAAAAAATCTGACCTAAACCAAATTGAAAGCTCATTCAAAAAAGCTGGGTTTAAACAATTTGTTTCAAGCATGGATTTTGAAAAAATCATCGAGCGGGCGCTCCAAGAATCAAATAACAATAAGACGCCACTAGTAGTGCTGGGCTCTTTTTATTTGGTCGCAGAAGTCAAAAAAATCATATCTTCCAAAATGGAAGAAAATATGGTATAATAGGAGCGTTACCCAAAAGGTAATGTTCGTTTAATTTCTAGGTGGATGCGTAAAAAACATCCACACATGCACCCGTAGCTCAGCTGGATAGAGCGTTTGCTTGCGGAGCAAAAGGTCGTAGGTTCGAATCCTGTCGGGTGTACCATGAAAATAAAAGAAGACCCAGAGGGTCTTATTTTATTTTCATAATATTGCTCGATGGGATGAGAACCGTAGGTTCGCACCGAGCGAAGCGAAGCCGTCATCCTGTCGGGTGTACCAAACTTATGCTTTTATTCCGCTCCTTGGGAACGGTATTTTTTTATTGCATCCGCAAGGGCTTGATGCCCTAACACGGAACAATGAAATTTATGTTTTGGCAAAGTCCCTAAATAATCGTCAATGTCTTTTGCCGAAATCTCAAGAGCTTCTTCTAATGATTTACCTTTTGCAAGTTCCGACAGGGCTGAAGTTGATGCGATAGCAGAAGCGCAACCGTAAGTTTTCCAACGTACATCTGTGATTTTGTTATTAGCTACTTTAATATACATTTTCATCTGATCACCGCAAATAGGATTGCCTACAATGCCAACTGCATCATAAGCAAACTTCGTCTCATCACCAAACAAATAATTACGTGGATTCATAAAATGATCCTTTACGATATCTGAATATACCCAATCTTGCCCTTCGTTCATTTTGTTTTCCTTTCTACTGTACTGATTTTTTGCAATCTATCAATAATCTTTGGTAAAACTTCCATCACTTTTTCGATATCTTTTTCGGTATTATCTAGGCCAAACGAAAAACGAATTGACGAATGAGCTACTTCCGCGTCTCCAGTTTTTGCCATTAATACATGACTTGGTTTTATGTCACCCGACGCGCACGCCGAACCAGTAGAAACGACGATCCCTTCCGCGTCCAAGTATAGTTGAATTGACTCACCTTCAGCAGCTTCAAATGATGCATTTAGTATGTTTGGTAAAGAATTATTTAAGTCAGTATTTAAACTACTTCCAGGTACTTCCGCTAAAATCCGCTCAGCTAAAATATCTCGTAATTTACGAATTTTTGTATTGTATACTTTCCAAGTTTCATTTTCAAGAACATATTTTAGTGCTGCACCAAACCCAATAATCCCCACTGTATTATAAGTACTACCTCGACGATGCTTCTCCTGATTGCCACCAATTATCAGCGGCTCAAAAGGCGAGCCTTTTCTAACATAGAGTGCGCCCACTCCGATTGGCCCACCAATTTTATGTGCACTAAACGTTGCATAGTCCAAATCGAGTGCTTTTATATCTAATTGAACTTTGCCAAGTGCTTGCGTTAAATCAGAATGAACATACCCACCTTTCGCATGCGCTTCTTTGACGATGTCTTCTATTGGCAATAATTCCCCAATCTCATTATTAGCGTACATATAAGAATAAAGTGTCGGCTTTTTGTCCCCACCTAATTCCTTCGCAGATTCAATTATAGAATGATGCTCAAGCGGCGAAGTAATAATTTCATGATTTTCAAAAGTACGAATAACGGTATTGTTTGATTCAGAAGCGCCAGAGGTGAAAATGATTTCGTCTAAATCTGCGTTGATTAATTTTGCCAATAGCTCGCGTGTCTCTTCAATTTTGTTCATCGAGAGATGACCCGGCGTATGAAGTGCTGATGCATTAGCAAAATATTTTTTCTCTGCTTCATGCATCGCTTTTATCACCTCCGGTAAAAGCGGACTAGTCGCCGCGTAATCTAGATAAACCATAGTAGGTTTGATTATATCATTAAATCCCTTTTTAACATAGTTACTACCTCTTTCACCAGGGTGTACCAATAGAATAAAAACAAGGCCGCAGGCCTTATTTTTATGCTACAATGAACTCATGGAATGGACAAAAATCACAGATATCATATTAATAGCATCAATTATAATTTTAGGGCTTTTCGCTATCCTTGGCCTTATTCAGTGGATTTCGCGTAAGTCTCTCAAAAAGGTAGATAAACAAATCCTCTGGATGATTTTGCCTATGGCTTTGATGGCCGTCACTTATTTAATTTGTGACAAGGTTTTAACCCCGGACAAATTTAGTTTTATGCCAACACGTCCAGACGGCTCCGGTGAACCATCTTTCCCTTCTACCCACGTAATGGTGGTTACCACTATCTTCTTCTGTGTTAGTGCAGCCCTTTCAAAATACATTAAGTCTAAACCAGCTCTTATTATCTTAGATATCGTTATGTTTGCCCTTGCCTCCCTAGTTGCGACCGGCCGTATCCTTTCAAACAAACACTCCTACATAGACGTAATTGGCGCTGTGGTCTTTGCCTTTATCTTCTATGAAATCTACTACTTCTGTATTCACCACAAAAAGTCTAAAAAGGAGAAAGAAGATGTCTAGTGTATTTACCAAAATCATTAATGGCGAAATTCCCTGCTACAAAATTTACGAGGACGACAAAACCTTTGCCTTTCTAGACATTCACCCAGAGACGAAGGGTCACACTCTTGTAATTCCAAAAAACGAAGTAGATAAAATCTATGATTTGCCAGATGAAGATTACCAAGCGCTAATGGCCACCGTAAAAAAGCTCTCTAAGCACATGGAAGAAGCGCTCGGCGTCCGTACTCTTTGGAAAGTGGTTGGCACCGACGTTCCTCACGCTCACGTTCATCTAGAGCCATTCGACGAAACCTGGCACTATGGCCGCGAAGTGGAGATGACTCCAGAAGAATTTGAAGAAATCCGTACAAAGCTTGAATACAAATAAAACTACCCCCGTCAGGGGGTATTTTTTATCGCTAAAAATGTGTTATAATAATTTTATGAAATTTTCTAGTAGTTATGAACCGGGGGAATTTGAAAGCGATATTTATGCAGCCTGGGAAGCCAGCAGCGTTTTTCAGCCAACCGTGCCAACCGTCCCTACAGATGACGATGGCAACGGCACCGACGACCGTGAGGTAGCAAAAGGTAGCACTTATTCTATCGTGATGCCACCACCAAACGCCAATGGCAATCTCCATATTGGTCACGGCCTCACTATTGCACTAGAAGATTCTCTTACTCGTTTTTATCGTTTGAATGGCAAATCTACTTGGTATGTACCAGGCGCTGACCATGCCGGTTTTGAAACTTGGGTAGTTTACGAAAGAAACCTCGAAAAAGAGGGCCACACCCGTTTTGAGTTTGATCGAAACGAACTCTATTCTAAGGTATGGAACTTCGTAGCTGAACAACGCGGCAACATGGAAAAGCAACTCCGTGCCCTTGGCGCTTCTTGTGCTTGGGACGACCTTACTTTTACTCTTGATGAAAATGTCATCGACCGTGTTTATACTACTTTTGAAAAAATGTGGAACGACGGTTACATTTACAGAGGCGAAAAACTCGTAAACTTCTGCCCAAAGCACCAAACTGCCTTTGCTGATATCGAGGTCGAGCATGAAGATGAAAAGGGTTCCCTTTGGGATATCGCCTACACCTATGATGGTGGCGAAATTATCGTTTCCACCACTCGTCCAGAGACTCTCTTTGGTGATACCGCTGTAGCCGTAAACCCAGAAGATGCTCGCTACAAAGATATCCTCGGCAAAACCGTCCACCTACCTCTAACTGACCGTGAAATCCCAGTCATTGCCGACGAACATGCCGACCCAGAATACGGTACCGGCGCGGTAAAAATCACCCCAGCTCACGATTTTGACGATTTTGAAGTTGGCGAGCGCCACGATCTTGAGCGCATTCAGGTAATTGGCGAAGACGGCAAAATGATTAATGTTCCAGAGGAATATTTAGGCCTTACCACTGCCGAATGCCGCAAAAAAGTCCTAAAAGACCTTGAAGAAAAAGGTCTCCTCCGTGGCGAGAAAAAGATCGTTCACAATGTAGCTCACTGTTACAAGTGTGGCACCACTATCGAGCCAATGCTAAAGGAGCAATGGTTTATTGACGTCGAAAAACTCGCCGCAGTAGCTATCACACATCTCGAAAACGACGAAATCAAATTCCACCCAGAAAACAAAAAGAAAGTTCTCATTAATTACCTCAAGAATCTCAAAGACTGGAATATTTCCCGCCAAATCCCTTGGGGTATCGCTATCCCAATGTTCAAAAAAGTAGATGATACCGCTACAGATGAACCAGACTGGATTTTTGACCGCCGCACCGACCTCAAAGAGATTGAAAAAGGTGGCGTCAAATATATTCGCGACGAAGATACCTTTGATACTTGGTTCTCTTCTTCCCACTGGCCAATCGTCTGCACCGACTGGACCGAGGATAATTTCAACCCATATTACCCGTTGAACGTTATGGAAACCGGCGCCGATATTCTCTTTGCCTGGGTTGCTCGCATGATTATGATGGGTCTATACGTCACTGGCGAAGTGCCATTTAAAGAGGTATATCTCCACGGTCTCGTTCTTGATGAACACGGCAAAAAGATGAGTAAATCCAAGGGTAACGTAATTAACCCTATGGACCTCGTGACCAAATACGGCTCTGATGCTTTCCGTCTCGGTATTCTCCGTGGCCGCTCCGCTGGCATGAACCAAGCCTTCTCCGAGAATTCCGTCATCGCCGGCCGCAACCTCTGCAACAAGCTCTGGAATATTTCTAGACTCGTACAAAACATCGTAGATGAAACAGGCGCAAGTTCAGATTATTCTACGGATAATATGGGTGAGGACTGGATTTGCCGCGAAATCAACGCTTGTCTCGATCAGGTCGAGAGCTCAATCAAAGACTATCGCTTTGCCGAAGCCGTTGATTCCCTTTATCAGACCATCTGGGACAAATACGCAGACTGGTTTATCGAAAGCCAAAAGATTTACAAAAACGCTGGTCTTCTCAAGAAAACTCTTGAAGCCCTCCTTATCGCCCTTCATCCATTTGCCCCATTCGTTACAGAGGCAATTTGGCAAAATCTCTCTTGGACAGATGGTTACATTATTAACGCCAGTTGGCCAGAAAAGCTCAAATTTGACGCGATAAGCGCCGAGCAGTTCGAAAACATAAGAACTATCGTGTCTGAAGTTAGAACCACCTTGCAGGCCCTTCCAGGCACCAATAACGCCAAAAAATATTCACTGCTCTACGACAACGACAGTCTCGTGGAAGACAATTTGCTTCTCATCAAGTCTCTTACCAAGGTTCCGACCTTTACCGCCCTAGAAGGCACGCCAAGGGGCCTACGCCTCGCTCTCGCTAATCACGAGCTCTACCTAGACGTCCCAGAAAAGGTCGTAAAAGACTACAAAGATTCTCTTAATGAAAAAATCCTCGCCGTTGGCCGTGAACTAGATGCCTTAAATGCTCGCATGATGAACCCAAACTACGTCGAAAAGGCCCCAGCTGAGCTCGTCAAGGAAACCCAGGACGGCATCAAAGAAAAAGAGGCGCTGATCTCACGCCTCAAACAGCAACTCGAGCTAATCTAATGATAAAACCAGACTTCTCAGAGAAAAATGTCAAAATAGTCTTCTCTACTCTAGACGATGGCAACATGCGTGTTTTTGGTGCAGAGGATGAATCCGAAATTATCGAAAACCAAGCTAAACTTGGTGCCAGCATTAATCTAAACAGAGAAAATATTGCCCGCATCCACACCATCTACGACAACCGCACAGACTACACTAAGTACTTTGAAATTACCCCAGAAAACTTATCGGATTTTGTCATCACTGCGCCAGAATTCATCATCCCTATTTCGGACGGATTATACACAAGAATTCCTGGAATCGGTCTTCTCCTCCCTATTGCAGATTGTCTTGGTATTGTGGTCTACGACCCGAAAACAGAGATACTTGGTCTTATTCATTCTGGTCGCCAAAATCTCGAGCAAGATGGCGCCGCTAAATTCATCGAAAATCTCTCAAAAGAGGGCGTAAACCCAGCTGATTTAAAGGTCTACTTTTCCCCTTGTGCCAAGCATTATAAGATAGAAAAACTAAACCAAACAATCCCAGAAGCAGCCAGAGCTCAACTCTTAAAAGCAGGCGTAAGCCCAGACAATATCGAAGAATCAGAAATAGATGTCGCCACAGATTTACATTTCCCCTCCAATTCCGCCGGCGACAAAATCACCCGTTTTGCCATAATTGCATCAAAGTAAAATAGCCCCATCAGGGGCTATTCAAGGTACTGCAGCAGTTATTATTTCCAAGAAAAGATTTCTCTTAAAATGTTTTTGGTCCTTGCCCTGGTTTTTACTTTTAACAAGAACAGGGTAAAGGAAATAACTGCCACTACTTCAACCGCAAAGAAAATTAAATCACTTAATTGCATTTATGTTTATCCCCCTTTCACTGCGGTTTTAAAGAACAAGATTCCATTATAAACCGCAAATGAAAATAAGTCAATTTCCCTCTTTGTCGTATTTGCTCAGATTAAATAGCGGGTTCTTTTCTGCGTCAATAATTCCCTGGGCTTTTTTGACTAACTTTTCCACCGCTGGAGCAGATGCAGCGGACCCTACATGCACAGTTTTTACCACCTTGTTCCCCTCCTTATAGCATACTTGCACGCCAGTTGCGCCGGAAGTCGTCTTAAATTTCCTTATATAAGCCATGCCTCAATTGTAGCATACTGGAGCAGTAAGTTTTCCACCACGATTCCCCCACCTTTTCCACAAAAACCACAAGCAAAATAGCACTAATTCCCTTATGGCTAGCATACCGCATGGCTAGCAACCGCACTTGACAAACCAAAAAGCACAAGCTAAAATCAAAACAACCACTGGCAACCGCCAGTTGGGAGAGAAAAGTCGACCGACCAGGGGAGAATCCTCAGAGCCGGATATTCTGCTTATGTTATGAAATAAAAACCATAAGCAGTCAAGAAAAATCACATGTTTTTCATGGTATAATAGGGGTATGAACGCAGTATTGATGCAAACAAAGGAGTGGCAAGCCCTCCAAAATGACCTAAACGAAACCAGCTTCTACGAAGAAGGTAATAGTTTTCAATACTTAGCGATTCTTAAGCACACTCCAGTAGGGAATTACTTGCACTTGCCTTACGGGCCAGTCTACAAAGATAAAACCGGATGGGAAAATGCTTACAAATCCCTCCAAGAATTAGCAAAAAAAGAGAATGCTATCTTTATTCGTGTAGAGCCTCAAGATGAGAACTTTACAGATTATGCTCCTAAAAACATCGTAAAATCAAAAGACCTCGACCCAAAAGACACCTGGGTGCTAGATCTTACCGCCGAAAAAGACCAAATCATCACTAATTTCTCCCAGGGAACACGTACGCGGTATAATACCTATGCCAAAAAAGGTCTATCCGTAGAATCTACCAAAGATTTAGCCAGCATCAAAGAACTCGTCCGTCTACAAGAAAAGCTATTTAAGTCCAAGAACCTCAATATGTTTAGCCAGAACTACTTCGAAAAAGAGCTTTCTCAGCCTTTTGCCTCTCTATATCTTGTTAAATACAACCGCCCAGAGTCCATCGAGCCAGACCCATCCCTTCCAAAAGAAAACGAAATCATCGCAGCTAGCCTCTTTTTTGACCATAATGGCACTCGTTATTACATGCAATCCGCCGCTGATACAGATTACAAAAAACTCCCAGCTACCGTTGCCTTGCTTACTACGGCTATTTTTGACGCCAAAGAAAAGGGAATCAAAAAATTTGATTTCTGGGGTATCGCTCCAGATGGCGCGCCAAAATCACACCCATGGTACGGCTTTACTGAATTCAAAAAATCCTTCGGTGGCTACCCAGTTCACTATGCCGGCACCTACGACATCATCGAAAAACCAGCCAAATACAAGCTTTACAAGGCCACTCGTAAATTTGGCCGCGTCATCCACAAACAGCAATAGATTATTGACTTTTTAACCCGCTCGTGCTATAATTAAATGCACGATTATTTTTATCCTATGGGGAGGAGGTTAAGAAATGTTTGCTCTTTACATATTAGTTGTATTGGTGGGATGTGTAATTCCTTTTCTGATGGAAGACAGTATAAAAGAAAGGGTAATCGGATACTCTTTCGTCCTTGGTGATATGTTGTTGCTGATAATATTGGTTTATTCCGGAATTGCCGGAATACCAGGTTATGAGAAAAATCAGACGGTTGCAATCGGGGCGGCTATTATAGTGCTCGGTATGACCATAAACAAGGGTCATCGTTTGATAAACCCAAAACAACAAAAAAACCAATCGAAAAAAACAAGACGCCAAAAACAACTGCAACAAAACCATAAGGCCGCTTCATAAGCGGCCTTAATTTTTAGTAAAAGTAGGTTTAATAATAGTATTTTTCAGCAAGCTTTCGCTCGCTGAAGAAGTGAAAACCTGTGGTGCAATCATTAAAAGAGTAATCAAAGTCATCAATTTTGACAAAATTACCCTTTCGATATTGAGTGGTTGCATCATAAAAAGAAATGCCAACCGGCTCTCCAAAAAAAGTGCCTTCAATATCTGTGATAATAGCTAAGTTCGACCGAGCTTCTTTCCGTGCATCACCCCTTATTTCGGCATCAAGAGGAATCCTGGCTTTAACTAAGACTTCGCCAATACATTTTTTATAGACTGGCTCGGCAGGTTCAAATTCACGATATGCGGGATAATTGCGCGTACTAGCCAGAATTAAAGCTGTCTCATGTACGAGTGGTGATTCGTCGTGAAGCGATCGATTAATCACGACATAAGGGACATTGGGCTCGTTCATAAGAGAATAAAGCGCAACAGCCTTCTCGTTTGCAGAACCCCTAAGCCATGCGTCACAGATTTCGTGTGGTATGTAGATGTCCTTGGTTGCTTGGATCTCAGAAAAATCCATATCACAAGGAACAAGCGGCAGAACCACGTCTTTACGCCCAGCAGCAACCCTCATCCAGGTGACTCTGTCTGTTATAGACTTAGCCTCAAGATACCCTTTTGCGATTGTCTGTGGACTCGGACAAAATGCGCGCACTGCGTCAATTGCAGCATCCCTTACATCTTTATCAATATCGTAAAGATGATTTGAAAACAGATAGTAACTGATATCACCTAACTGTATCACCGAATAAAGTCCCAAGCATTTTTCATACCACTTATCGGACTCAAGCCATTTTTTTACTACATAGCTTGAAGCCGGAGTAGTTGATACAAATTTTTTCAACAACTCGGGAGTATAGTATTTCGCATACTGCTCGGGCGGGAAAGAACCAAGAAGTGCACTTCTAGGCGAAAAGCCTCTCAAAAGTAATTCTTTTCCAATTGATGTGTCAAATTTCTTAAAACGTGCGTCGTTGATAATTGCCTTTACGTTTTTGCTCGGCAAATAACCATTTCGCGCCAAGAAACAGGCTCCAAGCTTGTAATTAAAAATATCCTCACTCCACCATTTATCGAAATATTCGGTGCTCTTATAAAACCTGCATGCATTTGTTGCCGCCCGGATAACATGCCTGTCATCGGACAGAAAAGCTTGTTCAATTGTATCGATCATTATTTTTTTCATATTAACCCTCCTCTATGAATATATGTAAACGTGCAAACCTACTTTCTGAGTAAATTATATCATATAACAGGGGAGAACTCAAATCTTACCAAATGCATTGTGATATAATAAGAGAAATGAAAAAAGAAAGTATTCTTCACATTGTTCTAAAAAACACCTTTACTCTGTTTAACCTAGTAAATATCATTTTGGCTGCAATGGTGGCTTTTGTCGGCAGCTACAAAAACATGCTCTTTATTTTTATCGCTCTGGCAAACACCCTCATCAGTATTATCAATGAAATCCGCGCCAAAAAAATCATCGATAAAATGCGCCTTGTGGCCGAGCAAAAACCAACAGTTCTCCGAGATGGCAAATCTTTTCAAATTGCACCCGAAGAAGTAAAACAAGGTGACACTGTGGTCCTTTCTCTTGGCGACCAGGTCATGTTTGATAGCGTCGTTACAGAAGGAACTATAGAGGTAAACGAATCGTTCATTACTGGCGAAGCAGACAACATTACTAAACACCAAGGTGATCCACTCATCTCTGGTAGCTTCGTGGTGGCTGGCACCGCCAAGGCTAAGGTAGAGCATGTCGGGGAAGAAAACTCATTAAACAAAATCCAGGCTTCTGCTCACACCATCAAGACTGCCGATTCCAAGCTCTTTAAACTCATGAACAACATCGTAAAATACATCAGTATCGCCCTTATCCCAATCGGCGCACTTTTGCTCTGGGCACGTTTTCGCACGGAGCCAGACACTGCTTCGGCTGTCACCTCTACCGTTGCTGCCCTTATCAACATGATTCCAGAAGGCCTCATACTCCTTACATCTACCGTGCTAGCTCTTGCCACTATCCGGCTCAGCAAGAAAAAGGTCCTTGTTCAGGACCTCTATTCTATTGAGACGCTAGCCCGCGTAGACTGTATCTGTCTTGATAAAACCGGCACCCTTACCACGGGCAATATGAAGGCAAAAGACGTTATTCCGGCAGAAGGTGGCGACGAAAATGCCGTTATAAACGCGCTAGAGCTTATTCTAGCCCATCTTCCTGCCGATAACGCTACAAGTAAGGCTTTGCACGAAAAGTTTGTGAGAGGGGCCAAAAATCGCGTTACAGACGATTTTGAACTAATCCCATTTTCTTCAGACCGCAAATACTCTGGCGTCCGCATCGGCAAAACCGAATACCTTATCGGCGCCTTGGAATTCATGACCGAAGATAAAGACTACCTCAAGCAAGGAAAGAAACTAAAAGGCATTTACCGCGTTCTCGCTGTAATGAAAAACAAAAAACTTCTCGGTTTCGTGCGCCTCGAAGATGAGATTCGCTCCGACGCCCCTGAGATTATCGAATACTTCTATAAAAACGATGTCGACATCCGCATTATTTCTGGTGACGACCTCGCCACCGTAGAAAACATTGCTACTGTTGTAGGTGTAAAAGACGCTCACGGCGTAGACATGTCTACGTTGAAAACTCTAAATTACAATAAATTAGTCAAGGAATATAACATTTTTACTCGGGTTACTCCGCCACAAAAAAAGGAGCTTATCACTGCTTTGAAGAAAATTGGTAAAACCGTAGCTATGACCGGCGATGGTGTAAACGATATTCTTGCCATGAAAGAAGCGGATTGCTCCATCGCGATTGGCGCTGGTTCTGATGCAGCTCGCCGCTCTGCCAAGCTCGTGCTGCTCGGCTCAGATTTTGCTGCTGTACCTCCGATTATCGATGAAGGTCGCCAATCTATCAATAACCTCGAGCGTTCTACCGCACTCTTTCTCGCCAAGACCGTCTACGCCTCTATTCTCGCCGTCCTCTTTGTTGTCTTGCCACTCAGCTACCCATACACCCCAGTAGAAATGTCACTTCTAAACTTCGCCTGTATTGGCTTCCCGGCATTCATTCTTGCTCTAGAACACAACACTGAGCGTATCAAAAATCGTTTTCTCAGAAACATCCTTCAGTATTCCTTCCCAATTGGTCTTACCGTATCTGTAGCTATGCTTGCGCTTTCTATTACGGCCAGCATCCTAAACATACCACGCATCGAACTTACAACTGCTTCTGTTCTTATCACCTTTATCATTGATCTCATGCTGATTTACTGGATTTCTCGCCCGCTCAATCTTCTCCGCGGCGGCCTCTTTCTCTCTATTATCACCATCGTCGCCGGCGCCTACTTTATCCCATTTATTCGCGATTTCTTTGAATTTGTCTCGCTCAGCCAGCCAACTCTTATCACCGCCGCCTGCATCATTGTCGGTAGCATCATCGTCTTCGAAGTCATGAAATATGTGATGGGCCTAGTCGCACCAAAAATACTGAAAAAAGTCTAATTTTCAATTGAAATTCTAGGGTAAATATTGAGTTTGTACGGGTCTGTCGGCTTCACGCCAGACTGTATTTCGTAGTATGCGGCAGCTGCCACCATTGCGCCGTTATCACCAGAAAGGGCCGGTTCAGGGAAATATGCTTCAGGGAGAGCCTCGCGAAGTGCCTTGTTCGCGGAAACGCCACCAGCCACCACCACCGACTGCACGTCTGGGTGTTGTTCTAGTGCCATAGAAATCTTTTCTACCAATATATCTACCGCTGTTTTTTGGAATGAAGCGGCAAAATCCGCCACCTGTTGAGCATTCAAATGATTTTTAAGATCATGTGATGGGTGTGAAATTGGTAACCCAAGCTCCTTCTGCACAGCACGTAGAACAGCAGTTTTTAGCCCAGAGAATGAAAAATCTAACCCCTCTACATTAGGATGAGGTAGTTTGTATTTGGTGGCATCAGGAGTGATGGTGTGTTCTGCGGAACATGAAGACTTGGCCAGAGCGGCCCGGAGCGTGTCCGAAGGACACGCTGTCACTCCTGATGCTGCCAATGCTATAGATGGCCCTCCAGGATAAGGTAATCCCAGAATTTTTGCCACCTTATCAAAGCATTCCCCCACCGCATCATCATGCGTCGTCCCAATAATTTCAAACTGATTATGTCCCGGCATGTATAAAATTTGCGTATGCCCACCAGATACCACCAGTGCCAGCAAAGGGAACGAAGGGCGGTGGCTCATATCCAAATCGAGGGAATCCGGAGCCTGGCAAGGCGAGGACAAGCGCGCCTCGCCCGTGGCGACGGGCCGAGGCGACGCGGCCCGAGATTGGATATGTGCACCGCCTTCTATCCAGTTCGCATACACATGCGACTTCAAATGGTGCACAGCATAAAGTGGCTTATCATGAAGAATTGCAAGCGTACGGGCTGTCAGTGTCCCCACAAGAAGCGATCCCAAAAGCCCTGGCGCATACGTCACTGCAATCGCATCAATATCATCCCAGGTGCACCCACTGTCAGAAAGCGCCTTGTTTACCACTGGCATCATCGCCTCTAGGTGGCTCCTGGCGGCTACTTCTGGTATTACGCCTCCATATTCCGCAAAAATATCAATCTGCGAAACTACTACATTAGAAAGAATAGAAATCCCATCTTCCACTACGGAAGCGGCCGTCTCATCACAACTTGTTTCTATTCCAAGAATTTTCATAGCAAAATTATATCACAGGATGAATATTTTTCCAAGAACCGAAAACTGTACAGGATAAATTGTTTATGCTAAAATACCCATAAGTAGGAGTTATTTTTATGGATGAATACACGACAAATGATACTAATGGAGTCACCGACGCCCATGTTTCTCCTGTCGTTCCCGTTGCTCCACAACCAGTTCCCGTAAAAAAAACAAAATTAATCCCTATCCTTGTAATACTCAACGTACTATTGTTGGTAACAGGCGGCGTGGTGGCGACTCTGTTCTTTACAGGCGCAATCGGCAACAAAAACACCCCAAAAGACGGAGAAGAGGTAGCGATAGAAATCGAAGATCAAGATTTGCTTACAAACCTTAATCAGAAGTTAAGAATTCTTTTTGGCGCGCCAGGAGAAGGGGATGAAATAGTACTCTCTACTGGCTATTATGACGATATTGCACTAATTGTGAATAGAGACCTTACAGAAGAGCAGAAAACATGGCAGATTTTTAATTCTCTTGGGTCAGACGATTCAATATTGCCATCAGAGGCCCAACTAACTTCAATGCAAAGCACGTGGTTTTCAGTTACAGGAACCGCTGCATATGGATCTAACTCCCTTGTAGCATTTAATGCCAGTACTTTCTCAGAAAAATACAAAGAAGTATTTGGTACGCAGCCAATAAATCAACTAAACACAGCATCAGATAGGGTGATTTACGATTCGGAATACGATTTATACTTTACTTTCAAAGAAGAAACCTCGGCATCAAGCCTAGTTCGCCATTACTTTATCAACGAATACGTCTCTAGCGGAGATGTTATTTATGTTTATCTTGTAGGTGCACTCCATGACACGTCTACAGGGGAAGTATATTGCTACGTATTTATGCCAGAAGAATTAGAAAAACCTTCGGTATGTGCCACCGTAGAAGAAGGTAAAACATTTACTCTGGATAAAACAAATGCAGGTAATTTTAATCTGGTTAGATTAGATTTTATGCAGGTCGACGACAAACTATTCTTTATCGGTGCAAACTCAGTACTAAACCCAGAGACAAAAGCAGATGGGGAAGATGAAGAAGTAATTGAGGTAATCCCGGACGAACAATAATTATTCGTGATGGTATGGTGTGCCGGCTTGAATTTGAGCGGCACGATATATCTGTTCTGTGACTACTAATCTTGCAATAGCATGAGGAAAAACTAATTTCGAAAAGCTCCAAACAAAATCAGAGTTTTTTCGCACGTTTTCATCAAAACCATAGGCCCCACCAATCAATATCACCACATTTTTTCCATTCACAAACGCAGTTTCTAACCTCTGGGAATATTCGGGTGATGATATATTTTGGCCACGTTCGTCACAACAAATTACATAGTCTCGCCCATCAAAAGGCCAGTCCGCCAACTTACGTGCTAACTTTTCTTCCTCAACAAATTCCCAAGAAATATCGAATGGCTTACGTAAGCGTTTCTCGTATTCTGCGCATGCTTCAGCTACCCATCCCACGTTCTTCTTTCCCCCGGCAATAATCTTAATCATGTTCGTATTATATCATATAACTTGACAAAAAAGCAAATCTGTGATAAAATATTGTACAGCTTTTGTTTTGATAATTTCAGAGCTTTATAGGGAGAATCTTGGAATTATAAGACAAAAAAGTCCTTTAATTTCAATGATACATCCATAAAGTTCATGGCGCCACAGTACACGAATAAGGAAAGGAGGAACAAAAGAATGGTAGATATTGAAGTGGTGCTAGCAACACTAGCGAAGGAAGGCGAAAATGCGTCATGGACATCTGTATGTTGGAAGTGTAATTGTTCCAAAGAGGAATTGTCTATGGCAATATCGGCGATCTTTATTGATTCGTCGGCTGCTTGTCGAGCGTGCAAACGCATGCTAGATGAAAATGAACCGAAAATAACTAATACGAAAAGGAGAGAAGAGATGAGTAAGAATCAGAACAAAAATCAGCAGAATGAGAACCAGAAGCAGAGCCAGCAGCCTCAGCAGCCCCAGAAGGCTCAGGCGCCGGCAGTGAAACCGACCTCTAGCAAGGCTCAGACGCCTTCACAGAAGGTCGATGAGATGCTTGCCGAGTTGGCAGGTAATGTTACAGAGTTAAAAGAGACCAAAGTCTTGGTCATCGAAAAGATTAAAGAGGTTGATGCAACCATCAAGGAACTCGACGACATTAAAGGCAAGATGGGCGGTATGAAAAAACAGCTGGAGGAATTCCAGCGGAACATTACTAAGCAGGAAAACGGATACCTCAAGCTCGAAAAAGAGCTTGTTGCCCTGCGCGAAACAACGGTTAAGCCAATTGTTGTAGAGGTGAGCATTGAGAATGACACCTACGCAGCAAAGGACGGAGCTATAATTAGCACTGAAGGCCACGAGAAGGTCTTCAAGAATCTTAGAAGTAATACAGCGATTGATGACAAGTATAATGGTCGCGAGTTGAAAATTACTTCAAATATGAAGGCGATCCTGGCAAACGCGAAGGACGCAACAGTTTCATTTGTCTTTGTCGACGGGGCAAAGGCAACACAAGAGCGTATCACGAGTCTTGTCAACAAAGACTAAACTAAAATTGGATGTAAAATTGAAAAAGGCCGCGGATATGCGGTCTTTTTCAATTCTTTTTTATAAGATGTGCTATAATAACCCACGGAATGTCACATTTGTAGGCTAAGAAAAGAGGTGAGAATAGTGAACAATGAAAAACATGTGGCAGAAGAGAAGAAAGTAAGTTTGGAAAGATTCGGCGACAGCGAGCATGATACACGCTTGCATAAAAACTTAAAACCCCACAAGGGCAAACCGGAATATGATCCGAAATACAAAACTTACAAAGACTGATCTTCTAGTTCTTTACCCTAGCGCCTCCCAGCGAGGCGCATTTTTTTGTCAAAAAAATGCCCCCATATTGCATGGGGGCGAAGGGGAAAAACTATTCTTTAAATTCACCTGATGATATGTCCTGACTTTCTTGTACAAGACGAATCATTTCCTCGAGCGCCTCCATGACCTTATTGTAATTGGCTATAAAAGCATCATAATCCAGTTTTTCTTCCTTACTAGGATTACTTTTTGGAGTACTTACGGTTTTTGGCGGCCTCAAAGAAGCACTGCTGACATTATGTTCAATCGCAATTTCGTCTAAATGGTTATAGACGGTTTTTACGCTTAGACCATACATTTTAGCAATATCTGCAGGTTTTTTCCCCTGATTGAAGAGTGTTATATAATTCTTCATCATTTCCTTAGTAGCGGCCCGTTTGCCAGTTACTTTACTCATTAATTATCACCTCACTTTTCTACTAAGAATTTGTTAATGTGCGTATATAATTTTAACACATAAATTCGAAAAGTCAATGATAATATTGACAAAATTGCAAAAATTTGTTATAATAATAAGATAGTTCGTTGCGCAAAAAACATAGAGAGGGGGACAAATGAATGAAAAATATAGACGAACGGACCTTTAGAATGAAAAAAGCGTACATGGAACTGTTCTATGCGGGTTTCTCGGTAAAAGAGATTGCAGACATGTTTGGTATTACCGAAACGACTGTCTACGGTCATTTAGATGAAATTGCCGCGGAAAACGGTTTCGCCAGCAGGGAAGAGATTCTTCCTCATCCAGAATGCAGTCATTCTGCGATGGATACCAAATTTGAAAGATTAAAGGCGATAAAGCCTGAATTCTACTTCGAGGAATATAATGAAATGAAAAAAATTCTTGAAGAGAGAATTATGGAGTTGGAGCTTTTAATCAAAGAAGCGGA
>JAZNDC010000014.1:0-21581 GCA_045587885.1 Candidatus Nanosyncoccus sp.
CATGGCTACGATCCGACTTGGCTCTGCCGGTGTTCGAGATCGTCGGACTTCCGGCTGCCGCAATCGTGGAATCCGAACGGCGGCTTTTCACCGGCTCCGAAAACAGCGGCATACCGATTCCTCCCTCGGAAATCACCATCAATCTTGCCCCGGCGGAGTTGCAAAAAGATGGGGCTTATCTGGATCTGCCAATTGCATTATCGGTATTAGTGCTCTCTTCGCAACTAATAAAAAATGACGTTGCTGGCAAGGTATTTGTAGGTGAGTTATCTTTGGACGGTGAGCTTAGGCCGGTGCGTGGCATCATTAATATCGTAGAAACTGCTAAAAAGGTTGGATATAAGGAGATTTTTGTGCCAGCAAAAAACCTATCACAAGCGGCATTAATAGATGGAATTACAATTTATGGAGTAGACACGCTGCAAAACCTATATCTACACATAAAAAAGCAACTAGATTTACCGTCTGCAGCCATAAATGAGCCTGACGGCACTAAAAATAGCACTATAGGACCTTTAGATCACATACGCGGGCAAAAAGCCGCCAAACGCGCCATGGAAATTGCAATTGCTGGACACCATAATATCCTAATTTCCGGCCCGCCAGGGGCTGGTAAGACACTCCTGGCCAAAGCCGCGGCCAATCTTTTGCCTGAGCTTACCCCTGATGAAATGATAGACATTACAAAGATTTATTCTATCGCGGGGCTATCGACCGACGAAATAATCAGAAAGCGGCCTTTTAGAAGTCCACATCATAGTGCCAGCGCCATCTCTATTATTGGTGGCGGGGCTACAGCGGCGCCTGGTGAGATTTCTCTAGCGCACAAAGGAATACTGTTTCTGGATGAACTACCAGAATTCCAACGCTCAGTACTAGAGACTTTACGCCAGCCATTGGAAGATAAAGAGATTTCTATCTCTAGAGCAAACCGCAAAACTACTTACCCGGCTGATTTTATGTTAGTGGCCACGATGAATCCGTGTCCCTGTGGCTACCTAGGTGATCCGGCGCACGAATGCAAATGTACGGAAGTACAAATTCAGAACTACCAGAAAAAACTGTCTGGGCCGTTGTTCGATAGAATTGATATGAACATAGATGTTGAAAAGGTCGATAATCAGGATTTGCTTAAAGATTTACCAACTACTTGCGAAAAACATAACGTTGTAAAAAATAATATAACAGAGGCGATAGCACGCCAAAAGGCAAGGTATAGCAAAGACGGCATGTATAATAGTTCGCTTTCGAGCTTCCAAGTCTCGCAGCTTCTTGTCATGGATCCGGCGGCGGAAAAACTCCTAGCCTCTGCTTCCGAGAGATTAAATCTCTCCGCTCGTTCTTACTTTAAGACCATTAAAGTCGCCCAAACAATTGCCGATTTGGACGGCTCAGAAAAAATACTAACGAAGCACCTAGCAGAAGCACTTACTTATCGAAAACGTTAACTAAACATTACCGTAATATGATATACTAAAAGCATATATGGAAAGTTTTCCTAAAACAAGCGAAGTACAGGAGTCAGTGCAAAGTGCTCTAGAAAGATATAAAGAATTGGTAGATAACGCGAGGCGCTACCGAAAATTTGGTAATATTGCGTTGTTGTTATCTCAAATTGAAGAGACTGCAGAACAGCAGGACGCTCATGAGACTGAAAAAACCTTAGAAGACGTCCAAGCGGAAGGATTTATCGGCCAGCTTGAGGAAGCTCTTTCTATGGTTGATTATTCCCTGGCAAGACAGCTAGAGTACAAGATAGTTAACCACAAACAGATAAATACAAAGGAAGCTCTGGAAGAAGAACTACAATCTGGCACTGCAATCCCGGAGCTCGATATTCGTTTCGATAAGGAAGGTAAACCTTGGATTTCTCATTCTCCGCGTTCTGGCTCTAGATTCCTCACCTCTAAACCAATTCACGAATGTACATCAGAAGAAGTTGCTGCCCAAGGCCAGCGCCTCTCTCTTGAAGACGGCTTAGGCTTAATCCAGCAATACGCGAAGGGTAACCCAAATTATAGAGTAGTTTTGGAACTAAAAGAGCTTGGCCCTTCCGAAAAAACCCATGAACCGTATCTTGGAACAATCAAGAATCTGCTCGAAAACACTGGTCTCGAGAAATCTGCCATATTTGCTACCTTATCTCCAGAGATTCTACAGTCCACCCAAGACGTATTCCCAGATAATTCCAAAATTCTAAACGGTGGTATCGCCCCAATTGTAAGCTATGATATCGCCGAAAAAACTGCCAAGCCAGATAGTGAGGGCAAAGAATTTGCCATTAAGTTCCCTGGTATGGAATTATTCTTTTCTAATGCCACGAGGATTACAAAACATCAGGATGGCCATGGTAAACAGACTGGCTACATCTGGTTTCGGCTACCATTTGATACGGCCAGAGCTCTAGCCAAAATGAATAAAGAGCCGGGCAAGGTAGGCGGGGCCTCCCTTACTATCGTAAACAAAGTTGCAAATATGATTGAACCTTTTAACCCGAAAATGGCTGACTCTATGCGCAAACATTATCTAGCAGAGTTAAAGAAACTAGGAATTACTCCTCAGCTTGCCATTTCTAAGAGAAAACCAGTCAAAAGTATTGAAGGAATAAAGGAAGCTGCAGAGGAGGTAGGAGTGAGAGATATCGTTTTCTATTCCGATGTTTCCCCTGGTGACTTTGCTCTTAGTCTCCTGCCAGAAAAGCAGGGTGTGCCGATTGGGAATAAAGAGGCGGATTTAGAGTAATAATGCTTGCTTTTTCCCTAATAGTTTGATATAATTATCTACAGGTTAATTCAAGAGAAGAAAGGACTACCATAAAAACTACATCACATACACGTATAAATTCCGAAATTCGTTATCCGGAGGTACGTGTAATCGGTGCAAGTGGAGAGCAACTAGGCATTATGTCTAGTCGTGATGCCCAACTTCTCGCGAAGGAACAGGGAGTGGATTTAGTAGAAATTGCTGCTAACGCCAATCCTCCGGTCGTAAAAGTCATCGATTGGGGTAAATACCAATACCAAAAGATGAAGGAAGAAGCCAAGAACCGTAAGAAGGCTCGTGAAAAACAATCTGAGCTCAAGCAGATGAAGATTGGCCTCAAGATTTCCGACAACGACCTTAACATTAAAGTTCGCAAAATGCGTGGTTTCCTAGACGACGGAGACAGAGTCAAAATTTTGATTGTCTTCCGTGGTCGCGAGATGGCTCACAAAGAGATTGGTGAAGAGCTTCTAAATAAAGTTATTTCCCTTCTCGGCGAAGATGCCATCCAAGAAGGCAAAGCACAAATGAGTGGACGTAACCTGTCAGTCCAAGTACGGAAGAAGTAATTTCCTACTTCCACGGCTAACTGATTGCACATTTAGGGCAGACAGCTGTTGTAAAAAATAATAAAACAGAGGTTCTACCCACAATATCAACTAATAATAAACTAAAGGAAAACCTATGCCAAAGTTAAAAACGCATAAAGGCACCGCAAAGCGTATCAAGATTACCGGTTCTGGTAAGATTACACGTGAGCGTGCATTCGGCAACCACATTCTTGCCAAGAAATCCAAAGCCCGTAAGCGCAACATGAAAACTGCTGCAGCCATCAACGGCAAAATTAAGAAAAACGTTAAGACTGCATTAGGAGTTTAATCATGAGAGTAAAACGCGGCGTGGCTGCACACGCAAAACACAAGAAGATTTTAAATGCTGCAAAGGGCATGCAACATGCACGCACTAGAAGTTTCCGCCTAGGTAACCAAGGTGTAATCAAAGCCCTTCGCTATTCATATCGTGATCGTCGCAACAAGAAGCGCGACCTTCGTGCTCTCTGGATCACCCGTATCAACAACGCATCTCGCGAACTTGGTGTCTCTTACTCACAGCTTATCGCTGGTATGAAAGCTAAGAATATCAACCTTGATCGCAAAGTGCTCGCTGATCTCGCTGTAAACAATCCTGAGGCATTTAAGCAAATCGTAAACACTGTGAAGGAGAAATAAGATGGCTATCTGTGAAATTACCGGAAAAGGCAAAATGTATGGTCACAATGTTTCTTTCTCTCAGCGCCATACACGTAAGGTATTCAAACCAAATGTATCTAAGAGAACTTTGATTATCAATGGTCAAAAAGTAAAATGCAATGTTTCTACATCTGCACTTCGTACTCTTAAGAAAAAAGGTTTAATCGAGTCTCCAAAAGCTCGTGCCGAGAAAAAAGCTTAATAGATAAACAAAAAGCCACCCTGTACGGGTGGTTTTTTGATAATGAGTCTTCGGTAAGCCGGGTTCTGTATCTCGTGAGAGACGATGATCATCTATCTAGGTGTTACATTGCTATAACACTCGAGCGGTGAGCGTGCGTCCCCGAGCCGGGGCTGATAGCACTCCTTGCAACAGGTAGGGTTTGCCTCCGTGATATATCGCTACAACACGCTGTGAGCTCTTACCTCACTCTTTTCACCCTTACCGAAAAACTTCGGCGGTATTGTTTCTGTGGTACTTTCCCTATCCTTACGGACGGTCGCCGTTAGCGACTACCCTGCTCTTTGTTGCCCGGACTTTCCTCTTGGCGGGGCCAAGCGATCATCTTTCGGACTCCTATAAATTGTATCATTTTTTGAGGATTTTGTCGATAGCCGCATTGGCCTCGTGGTCTGCAATGTAGTTTTCGGACCGAGGTACGTGAGTGAAAGATACGGCGTCGAACTGTTCTATTGTTTTCTGAATATCATTATATATAGGTATAATATCTTGGTTTTTGATATGGAAGATACCATTTAGCTGGTTTACCACCATCAGGCTATCAGAGATAAAACGGGCGGATTTGTAGCCTAGCTCTAAGGCCCTATCGATACCTTTTCGCATAGCTAGATACTCTGCCACCCTAGAGGTAGCAAAGCCAATAAACTCGCCGCCCTGCTCGACGATATGCCCCGCTTCATCACTAATAACATAGCCAATACCAGATGGACCAGGATTACCACGAGAAGCGCCGTCCACATTGATAGAGACAGAATTGGCGGTATCTCTTGGCGAAATATGGCCAGGAGTCGTTTTGCCCCCGACAATCTCAAGAACTGTAGCAGTGGTCTCATATAGACGAACATTACTGCTGGCGAAGTCCTTTATATATTTATAGGCAGTGTAGCGGTCTGCTGGCTCTGGCTTGGCGTTCCCCTCTACCTCGATTTCATATATTATATATAGATTACTGAGTTGGCTGGCACCCTCTGGGGCGAGAAATGTGATTACATCTTTTAGCTTGATAGATTTAGCTACGAGCCCGGTGTATTCCGTAAGAGAGCGCGCCATGGCCTCTTCGGGCTGTTCGCCAAATTTGATCTTCCCCGTAGGAAGCTCCCAAAAAACCGGGGCCTCAGAGCGGCCTCGGTTTTTCTTCAAAATTAATACCCCATCCTCGTTTCTGATAATTGCGACTGTGCGAATTCTTTGTTTCATGCCCACTCTTTTCTAGGTGCCCTATCGGCCTGTTTTCCCCGTAATATATACAAGGTGGGTAAAATCTTATGCGATACATCCACAGATGTAAGCCACGAAATCCCTAAAACATGATTATTCAGGAAAATCATGTTGCCGATAGGGCTAATTTAATTATAACATTTATCGTCCAACTAGTATATAGAAGAAGCTAAGAATGCCGTTCATGCCGTTGGCCATGATACTAGAGAAAACTGGGCCGAGCAAGAGGATAAGTACATAGACAATGATGACACCGTAGCGTTCCATTTGAGCAAGAAAAACCCTAACACCATCTGGGGCGATAGCATAAAGTAGTCTGGAACCATCTAGTGGCGGGATTGGGATAAGGTTGAATATTGTAAATCCAATATTTACAAAGACAAACTCCGAAAAAATAAACATAGGGATTTCGCCACCTTTTCCGTATAATAATCCTGTAAAATGTCCTATTACAAAAAACAAAAGCGCTAACAAAAAGTTCGTAAGTGGGCCGGCGATAGCTACAAGTGCCATTCCCCATTCACGCCATTTAAGATTACGGCTGTCTACTGGTACGGGTTTGGCACCGCCAAATACTGGTGCGCCCATTATATATAATAATACCGGCACGATGATAGACATGTATGGGTCGATATGTTTGACAGGATTAAGAGTAAGCCTGCCGGCATATTTGGCGGTTTTGTCTCCCAGCCAATAGGCTACTACACCGTGCATTAGTTCATGCAAAATAACAGATATGAGTATAATAATAAGAACGAATAATATCTTTAGAAAGTCGTTCATTAATTTAGCACCACTACTTCTTTTGTAGCTGGCAGACTATCGAAGTTCTTAACTTTGAGTTTCTTTTCGGTACGAGCAGTAAGCTTAAGGTCTGCTACCATAGCGTCTACGTTGCCCATAGATACGACGAGTTTTGGCTCGATTTCGCGAATAGCACGAACAGATGAAGTGCAGAGAATATCTGCTACAATATCGTCTAGACCTTCCTCAATTTCACCGAGTATACCGGTGTGAACACCGCCGATTTCTACATCATAAATAGTTTTGCCACTTTCGGTAGCAATGCCACGGACGGTGGCTTCACCAATTTCAAATTCGCCTGGACCGGTGATTTTACCCACGGCTAGACTAGCATCAATTATAGCGTCAGCAATATTGAATTTGATTGTGGTGCTTTTGGTGCTGATGACAATTTCGTCTTGGTTTTTACTTTCGATTTCAAACATATTCTCTCCTTATTTTATGATTTTTTCTGGATCGTAGATTTCAGCGATTTCCATTTCAAAGACATCTAGGATAAAGCGGTCACGAACATTCTTGCGGTAGATGAAGTCGTCTAGAGAAAGAATTACGTAATTGAGTGGTTTACCCATTTTTTTCTCGATTACTTCAGCCCAGCGAGTAAGTTTTTTGGTCTTATCGTTACCGATAATAAGAAGATCAATGCCCTCTTGGCCAGGGAGACGATTGGTGACTACGAGACCTTTAAGGTAATTCTTGACTGGACGACAGTAATCTTCCCAAGTGTTTTCCTTAACATCTTTGTCGCGGGTAGCATCAATCTTCTTGGAGAAGATATCAATCATTGGACGGTAAAATGGGTGTTTGCTGTTTGCAGAGTAGTAGGTCTTGTTATCGAAATTCTCATTTTTGATAATGCCGATGCTTTCGAGGTTTAATAGCTCACGGCGGACGGAGTTGATTTGCTCATCAATCACGCGAGTCATTTCGCGAACGTAAAAAGATTTAGTCGGATTTTCGTAAAATAGTTGCAATAGCTTAGCTCTAGTTTTGGAGCCGAACAATTTTTCTGTTGGAGTATTAGTTTCTTTGCTCATTCTGTATATATTTTATCACATATGGATAAACTTTTGGAAGTTCGAGCCAAATAATTTCCTTATTGCGTTTAAACCAGGTCATTTGGCGCTTTGCCAGATGCCAGTCTTCATAAAAACATTGTTCTTTGGCCGTATCTAAATCTAGTTCACCATTAATAAATTTCCACGCATATTCATAAATATCACTCTTCATAGCGCCATTGTTGAAACCATACTCGCCTACAAGCGTTTTGGTTTCGTCGTATAGCTTATCACAGAACATTTGATCGATTCTCTGCTTCAAACGAGCACGTAGCGCCTCTGTTTCCCATTTTATACCAATGAGCAAATAATCGCCTTTTACCTCTGTTCTGTCTGTACAAGTTTTTTGTTCAAAGTCGCCAATCTTGGCACCGGTAGGACCTTTGAATTTGTAGTTGTAAATTAGCGCATCAATATATAATCCAGTACCACCAACAATGATTGGAACCTTGCCACGAGACTTGATATCGGCGATTTTTTCCTCGGCATAGGATTTCCAGTCTGACACGGTAAACCTATCACCGGGTTCCACGAGATCTAGACCATAGTGCGGGATGCCATCCATTTCTTCTTTGGTTGGCTTAGCAGTGCCGATATCCATGCCTTTATAGATAGCGCGAGAGTCCGCAGAAATAATCTCTCCGCCGATTGCCTTCGCGATTTTGATCGAAACGCCTGTCTTACCAGACCCAGTAGGGCCCAAAATAACTATAGTTTGCATATGAAGTCAGAGAGCTGATTCAGAGAGACTTTTTCTTCCTTGTCGCGAAGGCGGACAGATACGATTCCCTCTTCGGCGTCTTTTGGACCGACGATGATGACGCAAGGGATTTTCATTTCGGTGGCACGGCGAATCTTTTTACCTAGAGAGTCAGCAGAATCATCTATATAAACGCGGAGTTTATTATTTGGGATTGGTTCGTCTAGAACCACGCCGTCTAAGATGTCAGTAATCTTAGCTACGTAGTCTGAAACCTGGTCGTTTACAGTAAGGATGCGAACGTTTTCTGGGGCGCACCACATTGGGAGCCAACCAGCAGTATGTTCTAGATATACGCTCATGAAGCGTTCAATGGAACCAATCAGCGCACAGTGAATCATGATTGGAGTCTTTTTGGAGCCGTCTGCATCTGTATATTCTAGGTGGAAACGAGTAGGCATTGCGTAATCTAGCTGCACGGTAGCGAGTTGCCATTCGCGGCCAAGGGCATCTACAGCCATAAAGTCCATCTTAGGGCCATACATAGCAGCTTCGCCTTCGCCGATGAAGTAATCCATCTTATACTTGTCTGCCATGTCTTTGATGGCCTTCTGGGCCTTCTCCCACATTTCTGGGGTGCCAATGTAGCCGTCGCCGTCATCACGGAATGAGAGACGGAGATGTAACTTCATGTCAATTCTCTTGTAGAGGTCTTTGGCGGATTCGATTAGCTCGCCAAAGATATCACCAACTTGTTCTTCGGTACAGAATACGTGAGAGTCGTCTTGAGTGATTGCACGGACGCGAGAGAGACCGCCGAGCTCACCCTTTCTTTCGTCACGATAAACCATAGTGGTTTCGAGATATTTGATAGGGAGGTCCTTATATGAACGCGGTGAGCTGGCAAAGATTTGAGAGTGATGAGGACATGATACCGGCTTAATAGCTAGATGATCACCAGATTCTTGAGAAACGAATTGAAGCATCTCTGGGAACTTCTCGTAGTGACCAGAGGTCTTGTATAGATCTACATTTGCAATGTGTGGAATACAAACTTTTTTGTAGCCGTTTTTAAGACGATAGCTTTGAGTAAAATCATTAAGCAAGTCACGAAGAATAGTGCCACGTGGAGTAAATAGTGGAAGTCCAGAGCCAACAAGATCTGAGAAACAGAACAAATCTAGCTGCGCACCGAGTTTGCGGTGGTCACGAGCCTTGGCTTCTTCTTGGCGTTTCAAGTATTCATCAAGTTCTTCCTCGGTATCGAAAGCCACACCGTAGATGCGGGTGAGCATTTCGCGCTTTTCATCGCCACGCCAGTAAGCACCAGCTACGCGGATGAGTTTGAATGCACCAACTTCTTTTAGTGAGTCTACGTGTGGGCCTTTGCAGAGATCTGTAAAGAGGTCGCCCATGTCATAAAACGAGATTTCTTCCCCTTCTGGGAGTTCCTCGATAAGCTCTACTTTGAACTTTTGGCCATTGTCTTTAGCCCATTTTAAAGCTTCTTCTTTGGAGACGGTGCGCTTTGCCATCTTGAGATTACGGGCGATAATACCACGCATTTTCTTCTCTATTTTTGGAAGGTCCGTATCTGAAATTTTGGCATCACCAAAGTCGATATCATAGTAAAAACCGTTTTCTATCGCCGGGCCAACACCAAAGACGGTTATAGGATAAAGCTCCCGTACTGCAGCAGCAAGTACATGACTAAGCGTATGACGCATTTTTTCTGTTTTTTCCATGCTTTATCCTTTCCTTTAATTATTAGCTTATTATACCATAATTAGGGTAGGATGTTTAGTCTAGCCTGTAATCTGTGGCAAAGTGACAAAGAGGAGCGTCACCATGGCTGGCATAGTGACTATAGACATAAGAGTCGAGATAACAACAATCTGGCTAGATTCAGCAACGTCGCCACCATATTTCTCGGCAAAGAGTCCCAGTGATGTGGCCGTAGGAAGAGTTTGAATTAATGTACAAATCAGCACTACTTCATCTGGAAAATTGAATAAAACTTTTGTGACAAGATACGTGATTAATGGTGCAAAAATAAGCTGAATGGCGGCCACGATAAAAAGACGCCATTTCTTGAAAACTTTTTTGAAGTCGGCAGTAGAGAGCATATAGCCAATACAGAGGAGCGAAAGCGGTGTGGTGGCGCCAGAAATGTATTTAACTGAGTCGTGCAGGATAGGTACGGTTGACTGAACATTGACGCGACAAAGAAACAGCACCATACCGAGAATGACGGCAACAATATTCGGATTAAAGATGGTTTTAAGAATAAACTTACCATCAATTTTCCGTTCAAACAGCCAAACACCATAAGAAAACAGGGCGAGGTTAAACGCAATGATAAAGCCACAATAAGGGATAATTCCCCGTTCACCGAAAGCCATGCTGATTAGAGGATAACCCAGAAAGGTAGCGTTATTAAAAGCAAAGGCGAACTGAGCTTCGTAACTAAGTTCTCCTGGAAAGAATTTCTTATTATAGACAATCCTAGCAGCGATAATAACTAGAAGCATAGTAACAATGCCGCCCACAAGCCCCATAAAAAACAGCTCAGAGAATTCATCAGTATACTCGCCTGGGAATGCATTAAAGAGAGATGCTGGCATGAAGACCATCAGAAGCAGATTTACGAGTTTTTTGTTAGTGGCTTTGTCAATCCATTTTATTTTGCCGAGGAATAGACCAAAGGCAATGATGATCGCCACGACGATGAGACTGGTATAAAACTTCTCAAAATTAATATCCATAAGCATATTGTATCATATCTTGTGTGATATAATACTACCAATAGGTGGGAGTACTTTAATAGGAGGTGAGGATTATGAGTGAGATTTACGAACCAAATTTAGAGAAAATGTATACTTATCTTAGGGGCAGACTTGATGGTGCCGGTTGGGAGCAAAGTATCAAGGCTTTAGCCTACGCTAGAAAGGCGCATGAAGGTCAGTTCCGTGAAGGTAGCGGCGCACCGTACATCATTCATCCAATTTCGATGGCATGCGATGCGATTGCATGCAAGGGGTCGACAGATGATTTAATTGCAGTAATCTTACTGCATGACGTGATAGAGGATTGCGGAAAATCGCTCTCTGATTTGCCAGTAAACGAAAACGTCAAAAACGGCGTGCGCTATATGACACTTGAGCCTTTATATAATGAAGATAAGCCAGAAGCGAAAAAGAGATATTACCGCGAGTTACTTCTTAGCCCTCTAGCTATCATTTGTAAAGCCTTTGACCGTAACGCTAACCTAAATGATATGTATGGTTTTGACAAAGACCGGATTATCAAGAACATCATGGAAACTCATACGCAGCTGATGCCGGTATTAAAAGAGGCTAAATATATTTATCCTGAATACTCGGATATGTTGCAGACGATTAGGACTAATCTCAAAAGAACAGTCAAACTATTGGCGTATCATTATGACGTTAAACTAGAATGATTCCACTTCCACCTCTAGGGCCGAGTTAATCGGCCCTTATTTTTGTTTGTAAATACCGCCGCGAAGACGCAAAGTCTTTACGGTATCGTGGAATAAATCACCGAAACTATCGTGTATCTTGGTGTTGTGATTAAAAATTTCAAGGAGCGTAGGTTTGATGTCGTTAAACTGAGAGCAAGCAAGGATGATTTCTTTTGGAAAAAACTTTTTCGTAACAATTATCTCCATCATTACGGCTTCGATTTCTTCCCTGGTGAGAGTACCGTCGTCTATCTTTTCCGGCCAGTCATCTAGAACCACAGTGAGAGTGTGACGATGCAGCCTTGCGACATAATTGTGATAATTAATTGTTCGGTGAACGGCGCTAGTCGTAAGAATGATTGTGTCCCGATCAATAAATGTGCTCGGCATAACTAAACTTAGTCCCACAAATTTCTGGTTTTTATATTTCCGGCGAAAATATTTAAGACTGGTGATAGATAAAAAATAATTAGCAATAATTATTAAGTCTACCTTACCTAAATAAGGTCTAACTGCCTCCTCTGCGGCGCGACGAGCTTCGCGTTTGCCGTGCATATATTTATCCGCGTTGCGCCAATCTATTACTCGGATTATTTCCATTACCTGTAAGTTTTCTTTTAATTTGTCTGCAAATAACTCCCCACCAAAGCCACTATCTAGCACCACGATTTTGAGCATGCAAAAATCCTTTCTCCTCCAACCAGTAGAATTGTAGCATCTAATTGATGGGCGTGATTTTTGTTATTTAGAGTTATGCAACAAATGTTGCATAAAACGAGTTATATGAGTTATACTAGTTATAGGAATAAGCATATGCAACAAGATAACGAATTAATAGCACGAATTATAGAATGCAAGATTATGCCCAAGCGTGCATTCACGAAACCTGCTTGGTGGACGGTTGTCGTATTCCTAATAATGGCATTATTCTTTATACTTAACACATCGAGTATATGGTTCCAGTTATTCATATTAATCTGCACTTCACCATTAGTCTTGGTTGCATTGGTCTTGTCTTATTATTTTGGTTTAACCCTATCGAAATCTTTCTATAATAAAGGAAGGAATGTACTGCTAGCCTTTCCTACAATAATTCTCATTCAAGTCTTATGCGTAGTTGTTTGTCTTGGAATTGAGGTATTACTGATTGGCTATCCATTCAGGAATTGTTTTGACACATGCACAAATGTCGAAACAATGACTGTCGTGAAGAATTTTTTCCTATCTTCTGTGATATTGTTCTTACCTGCTTATTATGCTGTGATTCGTTATTGTTACTGGACGGAATCCTATGAAGAATTATTGAAGAAAAAAGAAAGCAAGAAAAGATAGGGTGCCGCCTACTGCACAATAGATGAGGGGCAGGGACGTCACTCGCTAAAGCAATTGGAGGGGCAGGGACGTCACTCGCTAAAGCTCGCTCCGTTCGAACCCCCTTACGAGACAAGCCCAGCTACTCAACCAGAACAAAAAATAATCCCCTTCGGGGTTATTTTTTGTTCTGGTGGGTGATGAGGGGCTCGAACCCCCGACCTTCTCGGTGTAAACGAGACGCTCTAGCCAACTGAGCTAATCACCCGCTTTTCTTATTATACTACAAAACTCAGATTTCGACAAGCTTATACTCACGTGAACCAAGTCCAAGCTCTTCGGCATACGGCAGTATCTCACGACCAAGACGGGTGTCGATGCGTTCCTGGAGTAGCTTCGCCCCTGGATCTTTGCTGGCCCAAATCATATCGATGAAGGCTTGGTCGTTTGCGACTGGGTCTAATGATGCTACAATACCAAGGTCTGCCATCACCGGATCATCTTGTTTTGAATCGCAATCACAACTAAGCGACAATGCATTCATTACGGTGATATATACGATTGGTTTTCCCTGCTCTTTGAGATAGTCTGCTACGGCAGTAGCGGCTTCGGCCATAGAGTGAATAAAATCGATTTGGTCGTGTTTTAATATCCAACAAAGCTTAGGACTGGTAGTTTTACCACAAGAATGGATGTAGGCCTTGCCTTTGCGAGAGGCAATTCCGATAGATTGGTTTTTGAGATTAGCACCAAAACCACCCATCATGTGACCTTTACCATGCGCAAGATTCACAATAGAATCGTAGTTCGCAAAATTCTTCCCTACCAAATCGTATTTGAGGTGTTTGCCCTTCGAAAATGGAATTTTGAAGTCCCCATCTGCATCCATAATGTCTACATCGGCAAAAGTAGTAAAGCCATGAGCTTTTGCGACCTGCATATGGTCTTTGGCGTTGTTGCGTTTGCCCGGATAGGCAGTATTGCATTCCAAAATCGTGCCGTTCAACTTTTTTACAAATGGCGCAATTAAATCCGCTTTTAAATAACCTTTGGAGCCATCTTCTCCGGTAGACACTTTGATGCCTACTTTGCCAGGCAAATCTACGCCTAGAGCTTCGTATATTTTAATCAAACTTTCTGGTGTTATTTCTTTGGTATAGAAAACTGTCGGTTTCATAATTCTCCTTATTTTTTGACAAACTTTTTAGTGACGTCAAACTTCTCCATGTAAAGACCAAGCATCAGGCGGGTTTGCGCATAGAATGCGGCGATAGATTGGTACAAAATTGAAGTAATCGGCATCAATATCCATTGAAGGAGCATTAGGATAGCACGGCCTTTTTTGTATTTATCTGGACGCGGAGGAAGCATTCTAAACGAAACGAGCACGGTAACAACAAGACCAATCATCGCCACGGTTTCTATAACGCTTACAATGTTCGGCAAGTTGTAAGCTACCATTGTGTGAGAAGAAACATTCATAATCATTGGCACCCATGCACCAAAAGTAATAATTGGAGCCATCATCGCAAGAGTAATGTGGCCGTCGAGCAATCGCCAAAACTTCGGGAAGAGACGCCAAAACGAAATAATACGACGACTATGTGAAACAAATAGCTTTGAACCAACATAGGCGATATCCGATGAACCGTAATACCAACGGCGCACTTGTACAAACTGAGCTTTGATAGTTTTTAGGAATGTTTCGTCGATTACGGCGTCTTGGTAAATAGGAATACGGATTGGTAGTACATCATAGTCACCGCTGAAGAAGAAGAGGCTGCGCCAGTACTGGTGACCATCTTCCACGATAGTACGCTTACTCCAGAAATCCATGGCTTTCAAAGCTTGGAACGGCTGAGAATGCGAAGCGAAATTTCTAAGAGTGTGTGGGCGCATAGTAGAAATAACATTAAAGAAAGAGTTAGATACTGCAATCACGCGTGAAGGTGCGGGCGCATCCCAGATATTATTCATAAATAGTGATACTGGCTGGTAACTAAGCCTTTGGCGATTTGGATGAGTAATAAACTCGTAAGCCACTGAATCCAGATATTTTGGCGCCATATGGTTATCGCTATCTAGAGATGTGATGATAATATTTTCTGCTGGTAGATGTTTTTTCTCCACATATTCTGCAAATAAGTGGCCGGCATAAGTGAGATTTGGACCTTTGCCGATTACTTCTCCAGACAAATTGGCTGGGTGCTTGCTGAGAATAAAATCTTTGAAAACACCTTTAAACTGTCTTGCAATTTCTTTTGCGGTGTTTTCCATTGCTTCCCCGCCGCGCTCTTCGTAGGCAAGGATAAAGATAATGCGATCATTTGGAAATGTCGTATCGCGCACAGATTCAATAGACGGAACTAGTACTTCTGGGCCTTCGTCATATGCAGTCATAATTACGGCATGGAGAGTTTTGTCTGGCTTTGGATATTCACTGCCCATTGCGGCCATAATTTTAAGATTTTCGATATGTTCGTCAAAATGATAGCTTTTGGAACTGTCGTCATGCAAACGTTCGTAGGCTTCGTGTGGGTGTTCCAAATCTTCCATGCGCTTCCGCCAATCTACGCGTTCGGCGTGCTTAATAACTTCGTAACCCTGAATCGTACGATATGCCACACCGATAGCTTTTACTAAGGTTGAGGCAATAATTAGAAAAAGATAGATAGCGCCAAGTACTGGACTCAGCCAGGATAAAACAAACAAAAGTATGATTGCTCCATAAGAAAGAAGACCTGGTAATATCTCGAAGAAGCGGTAGAGCAGCGTGCGCTTACCTTGTGGAATTTCAAGGTTGCGACGCATTTAGCCCTCTTTTAATAACCTGATTAATACAATGAATACACCAAGGATCAACATCGATGTAGTAATCAAGAAAAATTTGGTCATACCAGCACCACGGCGATGATAGATTTTGACCGCAATTAAACTGTGTAAAACTCCAAAAACGATAGCCAAAATTGGGAAGGCCAAAAGATCCGTCCAAGAACCATCACGATAGCCACCAATATCGCCATAGCCAATTTTTACTACGGCGCTGTTAGGGTTAAGTTTCACGATGCCAAATATAAACAGTGCAATTGAAGCGATAAGGTTGAAGATAATCAAAATGAGCATCCATCGTTCTTCGAAATACATTTTTTTGAAATCTTCAATATAGGTTTTCATTATTTCTTTTTACCCGTAAGCTTATCTACTACCATGTTTACATGTTGGATAAAGATAACGTCGCCAACAATACCGATGATACCAGTGACAATCATGAGCCAACCAGCTAGCATCATAGCTCCGCCTGCGGCAAATGTAACGATAACACCAATAATCATCATAATAATAGAGATTGCAGCAACCTCTCTCCAACTGTTTGAATTTGCTGAGCGGAGTCTAAGCGCGGCATTAAGACGTACGAGAGCTTCATAAATTATAAACACACCAATGACGATACTAAACACATGTGCAATGTCTTGACCTGCAACAATTGCAATAATACCAAGGATTACGCAGATTACACCAGAAAGGAGTTTGCTATTGGAGCTATTCTGTGCGGACGCAGCAAAGTAATCAATAAGAATGATGCCACCACGGACAATGAAGAACGCACCTACAAGATAAGCGATAGCTTGAGTAATGGTGTCTGGCCAGATAACGCAAAGCGCACCAAATATAATTAGAATAAATGATTCTAGCACAGAAGACCATGCAGATTTTTTGATATCTTTGCCAGCCTGCTCTACTGGGCGTTTAATAATTTCCGCTTTTACCATATAACTCCTTTGTCTTATTATATCATAGTAAAGTGTTTATGCTTAAACAAAAATGGAGCCTCTGGTAGGGATCGAACCTGTGATAGCCCCTTGGGCCGCTACACAGGTTCCCAACCAGTTGTAGCTGCCTTGAGCAAAAAAAATGGAGCCGCTGGCAGGGATCGAACCTGTGACCTGCTCGTTACGAATGAGCTGCTCTACCAACTGAGCTACAGCGGCGTAAACCAGTTGCAACTAAATTATAGCTTATTTTTTGTCTGCGTTCAAGCGATGCATGAGTTTTTGGCGGGCGTGAGCCGTAATGATTTTGTCTAACCAAGATTGCTTTGGTGTTTGATTTTTAGAGGTCAGGATTTCTACAATGTCGCCCTGTTCAAGTTTTTTGTTCAAGTTGCTCATCTTACCATTGACCTTTACACCAATGACGTGATCGCCGATTTCGGAGTGCAAACGATAGGCAAAATCCAAAGGCAGCGAGCCCTTTGGCAAGTCGATAATGTCACCTTTTGGAGTATAGACAAAAATTTTATCCGCGAAGAGGTTTAGTTTGAGCTTACGATAGTCTACCTTTTTACCCTCGCGAAGTTTGGCGGCAGCCATTTGAAGCTCGGTAATCCAGAGAAGATTAGTAGGGAGGTGCTCGATCTTCCCTTTTTTGTAGTTCTCGGTAAGTTTTTGCTCGTTGTAATAGAAGCTAGCAGCAAGACCACGCTCGGCGTATTCGTGCATTTCTTTGGTACGAATCTGAAATTCCACTACTCGTTTGTCTTTAGTAATAACGGTGGTGTGAAGCGACTGATAGCCGTGTTGCTTTGGCATAGCGATGTAATCTTTGATGCGGCCACCCATCGGCGTATAAAGCGAATGGATGATGCCTAGAGCCAAATAACAATCTGTAATATCGTCTACGATAACACGAAGAGCGATAAGATCATAGATTTCGTTGATGTTTTGGTTATGCTTGGCAAGTTTTTTGTGAAGCGAGTAAACTGACTTCACGCGGCCAGAAAGCTCAAACTTAATTTTTTCCTTTTTAAAGGCAGCAGAGATTTCCTCTTCGATTTTTTTCAGGGATTTTTCGGCGGATTTGTTGTATTTTTCGATGAGATCTTTTAGGTAATCGTAACGCTTTGGATCCACGAATTTAAAAGAGAGGTCTGCCATCTCCACGCGAAGAAGACCCATGTTTAGACGGTCTGCTAGAGGCGCAAAAACCTCCAAAGTTTCCCTAGCAATCTTTTTTTGTTTTTCTGGTGGGAGAGCGCTAAGCGTACGAAGATTATGCAGACGGTCTGCAAGCTTAATAATGAGTACGCGGATGTCGTCGCCGAGAGCGATCATAAGGCGAAGGAAGTTGTCTTTGGTTTCTGGAAGATAAGTGTCGATGTCGCGCATGCCAGCACGAGCGTTAGAAAGCTTGGTGACTCCATCCACGAGAAATGCTACGGATTCGCCAAATTCTTTTTTGATATCTGCCAAAGTGAGGTCTGTGTCTTCTACGGTATCGTGGAGGATGCCGGCAATAATAGTATCTTCATCCATTCCCCATTCTTCAAGGATTTTTTTCACGGCCATAGGATGAATAATATAGGGCTCGCCGGTTTTTCTAAACTGCCCCTCGTGGGCCTTTTTGGCCATTTCTACGGCGCGCGCTACACGCTCTGAATCTTTGGTAGGCATAGTTTAATTATAACACAAGGGGGTGAACATGCTATCTAGCCAAACAGCGGACGGAGTGACCGTTGTTTGCCCAGATGGTATTAATCTCGTGGTTTGAGTCAGTGAACTCGACCATAAAGGCTATATCAGATGAACCAACAACCATATTGGTCCAATAGTATCCATAAAAACCCTTGTAAAGATTCCCGGCGCTGCTCGCATGAACTGTACCATTAAAGACGAAGTACAGCGGTCCAGAAAGGCCATTATAGCTATAGCTGCTAAATACGGAGCCATAATCTCCCGGACCAGGCATCTTCCAACCGGAAGGACAAATCGAATTCTGCAAAGGCACATTATTATATGAACTGCGTGAACTCTCATAAGTAATACCGTTGCTTGCCACGGTTGCCATCAGACTATAATTATTGCCAATATGACCATGGTGGCCATTTGCAGCAAAAGGAGTTGCACTATAATAAGGGCAGTCTAGGTACGGTCCGTAGCCACAATTACCACTGTCTGCATCCGTCTTATTGAAATAGTAGTCTCCACCATCAAACGACTGTGGCTCGAACGAAGAGCTGGCTTCCCATGTGCTATCCCATGAAGAATCGTTATTATATGTCGTTTTTGAAGGGGTCCAATAAATGATCGAGTCACTTACTGAATAACCATCTTGAGCGGCATAAATACCCGTATTTACAACATTCAAATCTGTAGTGGCGGAATCTAGGGCAACTCCGCTGGTGAGGTTCAAGTCTAGATTCTGTGTCATCCAACATTCTCCATTGGCGAGCTTGGCAATCCAATAGGTCTTCCAGTCGCGAAGATCTACCACTTGAAGCTGATCGTCTACCACGGTGGCGGTATCACATACATTCACATCGTTTTCGTTTGCGTCTTGGCTGGCAGTCATACCAATATCCTGTATAGCAAAACGAACGTCCGTACCTCCAGCCACTTGTTCATCAGCGCCTTGTGGATGGTAACCATTTCCTTGTGAATCTTTAATATACATTTTCTTTCCCGCTTTTACATAAGCTACCTCATAAGCACGCCCAAGCGTATTCGCCTGATAATTAGTCGAATTTTCTCCGGGATCCCCACCCTCTATACAAGCAGGGCCAACGCATGGGACTGGGTTTGCAACGAGGCTGAAATTAATCGTGGTAGAATAGATGCCTGGTATGGTGTTTAGGTCTAGCTTGGAAGCGATGGTAATAGTGGTGGAATCCTGGGCGGAATTATTTGCATCAGTCTTTTTGAGCTCTTTTTCTGCTTTCATTGCGTTGAAATTTGCGCTGCCAATAGCGATGCCGTAATGGTTTAGGATGCTGGAGTCGGTGGAATTTTCAAATGCGGAAGCACTAATGCCATCATTGGTCTCTGTGATGGTTGGGATAGTGGCTGGGTAGCCGGTAGTTACATTGTTGATGTTCGAGATAAGATCGACACTATTAGTCGTCATGGTTAGTGTATAACCGGTGGAGTTGTTTGTAGAAGAATAAACAGTGAACCCTTGTGAATTATACGAACCATTTTGTGAAGGAGTGATAGCAAAACTAACATTATTTGAAGATACAGAAAGGCTGAGGAATGGGTTAATCGCTATATTAAAATTGGTACTTCGGGACAGAGCAAAGACAAAACTAGTAAGGCCGATGCAAAAAACCACAGACAACAATGCAGAAAGTATTACCGCCCTTTTATTCATAAGCTTATTATAGCACACTTAGCGAGCAAGACAACGAACTGGTAATCCTGGGTGGCCAACACTGTAATGGAAATAATACAAGTAGTTTGGTTGCCAGAAAGTGTAGCTGTAATATTCCATCATGTTTGGGTTGTTCTGGAAATAAGGGTTATACATTTTTCCATTCGTCCAATATCTACCTCTGAGGTTTGAATATTCAAGAATGTCGCTCGTGATATCACCTTGTCTCACCATATAGATTGGGGCGGTAGATATTATCCTATCATTGTCATCATGGGTAACACCGTTCTCAACCCCGTAAGCTTCAAACAATTCATCGAAATCTCCCCATGCAATATCATTGCGCTTGAATGTCGGTAGTCTCCACCCTTTTGGACAAATAGAGTTTTTCGGAAAAACTTCGTCTGTCCTTGAGCCCGCTATTGCGGCGGTCCAGTTATAATAATTGCCTAAATGTCCATGTGTGCCGTTACCAGGATATGGATTGTTTTTGCGGAAACTCGTACCGGCGTTGTTATCTAAGTAGTTAGCCTCGGATGCTCCAGCAGAATTGACAAATACATCTGTCCAATACCAGTTGCCCACATCTACAGAATATGATTCATTAAAAGAATTATCCCAAGGCGACAAATCACTCTGAGAGCTTGCTGCTATCGTGTCGTGATGCGGCTGCCAATAAATTACGTTACCACTTACACGATATCTTGAGAGGGCCGTGGTGCCATCGTCGTCCACGGAAGAGTTAAGGTCGCTGGTGGTCGAATTGAGTTCTACACTGGTTGAAAGATTCAAATCCAGATTCTGCGTCATCCAACAACTTCCATCCAACATTTTTGTGATGTGATAGAGCTTGTTGTCGCGAATATCAAGAGCCTCATAATCGTCGTGCATTGCGGTAACAGAAGCACAAATTTCTGGAGTCATGTCTTGCATGGCAAAGCGGACATCGTAGTTTTTGTATGGTTCACTCGTTGGTGGCCATGAATATACGAGTGCATAGTCGCCTTGGCCTTCGTGTTGCTCTTCGTACATACCTTTGTGCATAGCAGTGTAAGCAATTTCATAAGCCCGCTGGAAAGTAGTGCCGACTGAGCCGGTGGTCGGGTCTGGTTCTGGGTCGGTGCAGTCGCCAGAACACGGTAGATTGGTCCATTGTGCATACAAAGTTACATGTTTGTTTACGCCAGTATCGGTTGCTGTGTATGATGCTTTATTTGTGTAATATCTTACGCCATCGCCTTGACCGTTTTGGGTAGTACTCCAACCAGAGAACCTGTAGCCAGCTGGAGCGGTAAAGGTATTGGCTGGGAGTGTTATAGATGTTCCAGCGATAGCTTCGGTACCTTCCATAGTGCCAGTGCCACCGTTAGCGTTAAAAGATATAATGTCTCTAGCGGTAGTAGCATTGGTAGTAGCAGTAAAGACTAGAGTAGTTTCATAAGAACCAGAAATAGTACCAGAGTCTACTTTGGCAGCTACGGTAAGGTTGTGGTTGGTGCCATTGGTAGGAGCGTCTGTAACCCAAGCAGTTGAAGAAACAGTTGGGTTGGTAGAGTCTATACCATAATAATTGGAATTAGATAGGATTCTGTAACCCCATTTATTA